>JAJPJW010000051.1 GCA_021324075.1 Pseudomonadota bacterium
CACCTTCATCATCCAATTGCGCATCGTGGACATCGAATCGGGCAAGATCACCTTCAGCGGCACCTTCAAGCGCCCCAGCGCGGACTTCTTCGCCAGCATCACCAGCCCCACGGGCACCCAGGACCAGGTCTTCACGAACTGGCTGAACGAGATCATGAAGGACGACGTGAAGAAGAAAATGAACGAAATCTTCCCCCTTTCCGGGACCATCGTCTCGGTGGAGGACCACGGCAACTCGGTCATCATCGACATCGGCAAGGACAGCGGCGCGGCCAAAGACTTGAAGTTCAAGGTCGTGCAGGTTGAGCAGAAGACCATCGCCTCCACGGGCAAGACCCTCAATATCACCCACCAGATCGGCCGCATCAAGGTCAAGACGGTGGACGTGGACAATTCCACCTGCGAGGTGAATGACGGCAAGGGTTCCCTGAAAGAGGGCATGACCATCGTCTCGGACAGCGAGTAAGCCGCCTTGCGCCCCCTTCTCGCGGCCCTGACCGCGCTGTGCCTCTTTGCCCCCGCCCTCCCTTCCCGGGGCGGCGTCCTTTACCGTTCGGACTCCACCCGCCCTTCCTGGACCGCCAAGCCCCCCTTGAGCGAGGCTTACTATTCCTTCGTGGGCCTTTCCAGCGGCGAGCAGACCTTGGAAGCGGCCCGCAAGAAGGCCCTGCAGGACGCCTCCATCCAGGTGATGAGCCAGGCGGGCGTTGAGATTTCGGGCAATTCCAGTTCCATCGAACAGGAAAACGACAAGCTGGATACCTACCACATTTCCGGCCAGGTGGACACCAAGAGCAAGGGCGCCATCCAGGAGATGCAGGTGGAGGATTCCTACTACGAGGAGGGCCAGAACCCCTCGGGCAACCGCGTTTACGATTACTGGATCCTCGTGCAGGTGCCCCGCACCGCCTTGAATGAGGAAGTAGTGCACCTGAAAAAACAGGCCAGCGATTCGGAGTTGAAATACCAGGCCCTGATGAAGAAGGCCCGGGAATCGGAGGCCGCGGGGGAAATCCGCCGGGCCTGCGAACAGGCCGTCAAGGCCCTGATCCTGGTGAAGTCCTCCTTCGGCACCGACGCCCTGGCCCAGGAAGCCGCCGCTTATTTAAAGACCCTCTTTTCCGAGGTGACCCTCGACCCCGTGAACGACAACCAGGTGGGCAGCGTGAAGACCGGCCTTCCCCAGCCGCTTTCCGTGTCGGTGGCTTACGGCGAAAAGGCGCTGGCGGTTAACGAATGGCCCGTGAAATACGGCTTCGTGGTGGGGGACGGCCGGCTGAACGGCCACGTCTTTTCCGATGGGAAGGGCCAGGCCCCCTGCACCGTTTCAGCCTTCAATGCCGGTGGAAAGGCCATCCACCTGACGGCCCAGACCGACGATTCCATCCTCTTGGCCGGCCTGCCGGACCAGGACCCCGCCCGGCAGGAACTGCTGGACGTGATCGCCCATAAGGCCGTGACCTTCAACGCCAGTGTCTACAGCGAGGAACGCAGGCAGCCCTGCCAGATGGTGGTGACCGGCATCTGGCCCGACCGGGCCGTGGCACAGGTGCGCACCGCCCTGATCCAGAACGGCTTCAAGCTGGAGCCCCAGACCCTGAAGAACGACGATTATTACCTGCAGGACCTGGACCCGGACGTGGACTACGTGGTTTTCCTCAGGAGCGAAGTGCCCCAGTCGGACGACATGGACGGCCTGGTGGTGGCCGTCTGCCGGGCCAGCATCGAAGTGCAACAGCGGGACGGCAAGGTGATCGCCCAGTCCACCTTTAATTATTCCTGCTCGGCCAAGGGGGGCGGGGGCGACCACCACGCGGCCGAGGAAAAGTCCGTGGACAACGCGGCCGACCTGATCACAAAATACGTGGAAGGCAGTTCTTTTTAACACCGCCCAGCGCGGGAAAAAGGCGAACCTCTTCATCGGATGGCAGGACGAGGAGCACGACCAGGAACAGGACCGGCGCGCGGCGGAAATGACCCGGGAAATGGAAAGGTTCGCCCGCTTCAACGTCACCCAGGACCCTTCGGCCCTGAACGCCTGAGGGGTTCAGGCGCCTCCGGCGGCCGTCACTTGCTGAGGGATTCCATCTTGTCTTCGATGTCGTAGACCATCTTGACGAACTTCGCTTCCCTCTTGATTTCCTTCGTGCGGTTCTCGGGCAGGTTCACCGTGATCTTTTCCACGATCCTCCCCGGGTTGCTGTCCATGATGAGGATCTCATCCCCCAAAAAGACCGCCTCGGGGATGTCGTGGGTCACGAAGACCACCGTCATGTCGCTCATCTTGGACATGATGGCCTTGAGCATCTCCTGCATGTGAAGCCGGGTCTTGACGTCCAGGGCCCCGAAGGGCTCGTCCATGAGCAGGATCTTGGGGCTGGCCAGGAGGCTGCGGGCGATGGCCACCCTCTGCAGCTGCCCCCCGGACAGGATGGGGTAATGGGCGTGCTTGTTCTCCTGCCCCATCAGGTCCACGGTCTTGATCATCTCCATGGCCCTTTGGTTCCTTTCCTTCGACGGCACCCCCTGCAGTTCCAGCCCCAGGGCCACGTTCTCGAGGACTGTGTACCAGGGCAGGGAGGAATATTTCTGGAAGACCATGCCCACGATGGTTTCGTTGGTGATGGGCTTGCCGTGCAGGAAGACCCCGCCCTTGGTGGGCACCTGGAGCCCGGAGATGTAGCGCAAAAGGGTGGATTTGCCGCAGCCCGAGGGGCCGAGGATGACCACGAACTTGTTGTCGCCCTTGTCGCAATCCACCGTGAAGCTCACGTCCTTGATCACATCTTCCCTGTCGGGATAGCTCTGGCCGACGTTCTTGAGCTCGATGACGTAGCTTTGGTCGTCGTCCTGGGGAGTATTAGTCTTCATCTTGGTCCCCCTCGTATTTGTATGGAAAGAACAGCCTGTCCAAATACATGAAGATCTTGTCCTGGACGTAACCCACCAGGATGATCACCAGCAATATGGCGAAGACCTTGTCGATGCGGCTTTGGCGGGCGGCGATGTAGCACATGGAGCCCACCCCCCCGGCGGAGCTGTTCACGCCTTCCGCCACGATGATGTAGGTCCAGGAAATGGCCACCAGGACCCGGATGTCGTCGAAAACCTTGGAAAAGACCGCGGGGATGAAGACCTTGGAGATGATGGGCCAGCGGCTGGCGCTCAGGGTGCGCACGGTCTGGACGTAGACTTCGCTGACTTCCTGGATGCGCTGGACCACCACGGGCAGCAGGTAGACCACGATGCTGGCGGCCAGGAACTGGATCTTCATGTTGTCGTAGATGCCGAACCAGGAGATGAAGACCCCGGTCAGGGCCGTCATGGGCAGGAACCGCAGGGCCTCCAAGGGCGTGCGGAACATCTCGCGGAAGAAGGGGAAAAGGCCGATCACGAAGCCCAGGGGCACCGAAACCGCCACCGCCAGCAGGTAGCCGATCACGTTGAGCTTGAAGGAATAGGCCGTGTTCCTCACCAGGGCGTCCTTTTCATGCAGCTCGGGGAAGGAGGCCAGCACCGCCAGGGGGGAAGGCAGCAGGCCCTCGGCGATCCAGTGAAACCTCACCACCGCCTCCCAAATGGACCCCAAAACGAGGATCCCGAAGACCACGATGATGCGCGAGGTGGTGGGTGATACGGGTTTTCTGAGGGTAAATAAGCCTTTTAAAAACATATTTCGGTCTCCATAAAAAATGGCATGACATGCTTGGTGCACCACGTCATGCCATCGTCATTGACGGCCCGTCTTCAACGGCGGGAAAAATCCGCGTTAAATAAACTTACTTGACCAGCTCGAAATCCGTGCGGCGGTTCTGGCTGCGGCCGTCGTCCGTGCTGTTGTCGGCCACCGGCTTGGTGGAACCGTTGCCCACCACGATGAAGCGGTTGCGGTCGAAGCCGTATTTCTGGGCGATGAAATCCGCCACGGCCTGGGCGCGCCGGAGGGACAGGGGCTTGTTGACGCCGTCGCCCCCGACGTTGTCCGTGTTGCCTTCCACCCGCACCCGCGAGTCCGCGAAGCCCTGGGCCAGGTCCCCGAACTTGTCCTGGATGATGTATTTGGCGTTTTCATCCAGCTCGGAGGAGCCGCTGTTGAAGGTGATGGTGATGTGCTTGGTGGCGATGGTCGTCAATTGGCTGCTGCTTTCACTGTCCAGCTTGGCGAAATGCGTCTGGCCCTCGGCCATGTCGGCCTTGCGGTCCATCTGGATGGCCTTGAGCGAGCTGGTGTCCACCACGTCGCGCCAGGGCGGCAGCTTGTCGTCGGCCAGGCGCAGCTTCTGGTAGACGCCGGCCATTTGCTCGTAAAGGGTCTGGCCCGTGATGCCCTTGAAGGCCTTGTCGATCCCGAAGAAATTCAGGTTGTCGCCGTAGGTGCAAAGGCGGGCGTTCCCGATGCCCTTGTAGCAGTAGTCCTTGTCCGAGCCGAAACCGTCGGCCAGGATCTGGGCGGCCTTGTTGCGGGCCACGTCCGAGCTGTTGATGTCCCCGTTGCCCTTCAGCCAGCCTTCCACCAGGGCCTTCACGTCGTCCGGGTGGGCGTCCAGGAAGGACCTTTTCACGTAAATGGCGTCGGCGATGATGTGGGAGGCCTGCTTGGAGCTGATGAGCACCTTGGAACCGGGCACGTGGTCCAGGCAGTCCTGGTCGTCCGGCGCCCAAACCACGGCGGCCTGCACCTTGTCCTTGGCCTTGAAGATGTTGGCCGAGTCCACGCCGTCGGCGGTCTTGATGATGTTGATGTCGTTGGAGTTCATGTTGTTGGCACTGAGCATCCACAGGAGGAGCGTGTGGGAGGGGCTGCCGATGGCGCAGGCGATGTCCTTGTTCTTCAGGTCGGCCACCGTATCGATGTCGTGGGTGACCACGATGGCGTCCCCGCCGCGGGACCAGTCGGTCTGCATGATGATGACCGGCTCATCCTTGGCGATGCCCCCCGCGTCCACGGGAAAGCTGTCGACCGTGCAGTACCAGGCGTCCAATTGGCCCGCCTGCCAGGCCTGCTTGCCGGCCTCGAAGTTGTCGTTGTGCACGAACTCCACCTGGAGCCCGGAGGATTTGGCGAAGTCGGAGTCGGCGTTGGCCTTGAACCCGTGATTGTGGTAGGGGCCGCCCGCGAAGCCGCACCAGGCGTTGATGCCCACCCGCATGGGCCGGGTCAGCCGTCCCGGGGTCGTGGAGGAGGCGTCGCCCCCGCCGGTCTTAAAGACGTCCGGGGAGATGTTTTGCGCCTGGTCCCCCGCCGGGGCCAGTTTCCTCAAAAGCCCGGTCTTGTTGGCGTAGATATAGCCCCCGACCAGGACGGCGAAGATGATGCCGATCCTCAAGAATTTCTTGAAACCTTCCGTCAATGCCATGACTGACTCCTTTAAATTTAATGGCTTATTTCAGCATGTCGTCGTAAGGATTCGAATCGCTTTTTTTGCCCTTGCCGCCGGACTTCGCCTTGTCGTCCGAACCGCCCAAATCCACCTCGTCATCGGGGTCGTTGGCCTGGGCCAGCAGCTTTTTCTTGTCGCTGTCGCTCAGGAGCACCGAACCGCTCTTCTTTTCCCAGTCCTCCAGCATTTTCATCCCCTCGTCCGAGAAGACGCCGTTCTGGAGGTCGATGCTGTCCGTGATCTTCTTGGACATGTCCATGAAGTGCTCCATTTCACCGACCTGGGACCCGATGTCGTCCGCCAGGTGTTCCATGGTCATGTCGAAAATGGCCTTCTTGTCCGGGTTGCCGTCGATGATGGACATGGCCGAATGCAGGGCGTTGGTGCCGGTCTTGATGGCCTCGTATTCCCTTTTGCGCACGTCCACTTCGCTTTCGGTGTCCTGGATGACCGCTTCCGCGTTGTCCGACATCTTGGTCAGGACGCGGTAAAGGACTTCCAGCCTCACGTAGAGGGCCTGCAGGGTCTTGTTGGAGTCCTGGAGGCGGGCCGAACTGCGGGTCTGCAGGGCCAGGTTGTTGGTGTCCCCCTTCTTCTTGGCTTGCTCGGCCAGTTTCAGGTTGTTGTCGCTTTGGGCCTGGTTCTTGGCGATGATGTTTTTCAGGTTCTGCATCTGGCCCCGGAGGATGCCGATCTGGGTCTGCATGTTGGCCAGGTTTTTCTTCAGGTCGGCCACGTAATTCTGGATGATCCCGATCGGGTCCACCGTGATGAAGATGGAGGTGATGAAGCGCATGACGCTTTGGTAGGCGAACCAGGCGAGGGTCCGGAACCGGCGGTCCAGCAGGACATAAAGGACCGCGAAAAGCGCGATGCCCAGGAAGATGGCGTAGAGGGTGTTCTGCAGGAGCACGATGAGGGTGGGCAGGAAGATGAAGAGGAAGTAACCCCCGCCGACCAGTGCGGCGAAGGCGAAGACCATCCCCGTGGTGCCTTCGGGTTTCTCCCAAAAAGATTTCGGCTTGAAATCGGTCGTATCCATGGATGCCCGCCTTTTCTAGTTGATAAGGTACTTCTTGATCTTTGAAATATCCTGCTTGATCTCGCCGGTGACCTGGTCGTAAGCGTCGTCGAAATCGCTCTTTTGCTGGACCGCCTTGCTCTTGCTGTCGGCGATTTCCTTCTCCAGGGAGGCTTTCTTGTCCTGAAGATCGGCCAGGTCCTTGACCACCTTCTTCAACTCGTCCTGTTTTTCGGCGTTATCATCCATCAGGGAATTGACGGCTTTGTTGAATTTGGCCTGTTCAGAAGAGGCCACTTTCAGGAAATTCTGGGCGCTGTCGACCAGGTCGTCGGGGGAGACCTTCATGGTCTTGGCGCTGGCGCTGGCCGCCTCAAACCGGGCTTCCTCGTCGGGGATGCGTTTTTCCATGGAATGAAGGGCGTCCCGGAATTTCAGGTAATCAAACCCGTCCGTGCTGTTGTCGGCCAGGGCCTTGTTCAAGGCCTTGTAGAAATTGTTCGACCCGCCGCTGACCTTTAAAGTGGGGGTCTTGTCGCTATCGTCGGAAACAACGGCTTTTTTGGAGGAAGAAGCTTTGGGGGTGGGTTTTGAATCCTCGTCCACCGGGGCGGCCGCTGGGGACGGGTCGTCGGGCTTGGTGATGCCCAGCTTGTTGAGCAGGCTTCCCCCCGAACTGCGGGGAGCGGAGGCCTTGGGGGCGGGCGGCGGGGCTTGTTTGGCCGGTTTGTTGTTGGAAGAATCGTCGTCGTCGGGCTTGGTGATCCCAAGTTTGTTCAATAAGCTGCCCATGATTCTCTCCAACAAAGATATGTGGACCGGCTCAGCTGGAATGGACCTTGAATGAAATAACCCTTTAAAATCAACGGAATTATATAGGCCCCATAACCAAGTTTCAATGATCCAACCGGCCGCCTAGAGGCACTATTAACCTTGCTTTAATAGGACTTTCCGCAAAACCGAAGCTTCTCCGTTTCGCGGCCTCTCCCAAAATAGGTTTAAACTTCCGGCTTTCAAGGCACCTTTTTCATCGTTTTTAAATGATTAAACCCAGCCTCTCATGAATCCTTTGCGGGGTGACATGGGGGGAATTTCCCTTGCGAGCGAAGCAGGAGGTAAGAGGGGGCGGGCTTCATGGGCTGTCCATGTGGATTCAATAAGAATTGCTCTTGTCAGCGGAGGCGATTTCGAAATCGCTCATCCGGGATGGCGGCCTTGGGCTTGTTTCTGTTCGACGTCCAGGACCTACCCGGACATTTCGATCAATACACCACGTTTCCGGCGCCTTGAAGTTGGCTGATTTCGGTGGGTTCATTCGGGGAGAAAACCACGGAGGATTGCTGGGCCGTGATGTAAAGCGTGCCGCCGCCATGGGGGTACAGCCCCGAGTTATTCACGAGGGCCTGGAAATCCGAGATATAGTTCATTTGCAGGACGAGCTGCCCAAGATAGGGATTGATCCCATCCCCCAATTTCGTCAAACCCGACAGCGCCGAGATATCGGTGATCTGGTTGTAGCCCAGCGCCAGGACGTTGATACCGGCCAGTCCCGAAAGGGGTGTGACGGAGGTGATCGCGTTGTTGTTGAGGTACACATCGAGCAAATTCGTCATCCCCGTTAAAGGCGTGAGATCGGCGATCTGGTTGTAACTCATGTCCAGGTAAACCATTTGGGTCATTCCGGACAGGGCTGAGATATTGCTGATCTTTTCATTTTCCATGAACAAATAAGTCAATTGGGTCATCCCGGACAGGGCTGAGACATCCGTGATCTGGCCGGGGATCGTGTTATAAACGCCCGAGTTGTAGTTCAAGGCGGTGACCGTCAGGCTGGTCAATTGGGTCAACCCGGCCAGGGGGGTGAGGTCGGTGATCCCGCTGCTCCAGAGGCCCACGGAAGTCAAACCCGTGAGGCCGGATAGGGGCGTCAGGTCCGAGAAGGTCGGCGGCGTGGCGTTCGCGGCGAAGATCCCGACCGTCACGCTGGTCAAGGCCGTGCAATATTCGAGGCCTTCCAGGCTGGTGACCGCGTTGCTGGAGCAATAGACGGCGGTGACACCGGCCAATTCGCAGGAAGTGATCGTGGGGTCCGCGGAACCGATGATTCCTTCCGCGACCAAGGCGTTGTGAAGGGCGGTGCGGAGGGCGGGGTCGAGGTTCGTCAGGGTGAAGCAAGTGGCGGTCGGCGTGAAGGTGGCGGTGATGGTGCGCGTGCTGGTGGGCGTAGAGCTGGGTGTGGGGCTTGCGGTGTTGACCGGCGTGTTGGTGATGGTCGAAGTCGTGGTGGCGGTGGCGCTGTCGGTGGGAGTGCCGCTGTTGGTGGAGGTCGCGCTGGCCGTGGGCGTATCCGTGATCGTGGCGGTGGCGGTGATTGTCGCGGTGTTGGTGGGAGTGCGGGTGAGGGTGACCGTGGCGGTGGAGGTTACGGTGGCGGAAGGGGTGGAGGTCGCCGTGGGACCGGAAGGGGTGGCCGTTGCGGCCGGGGTGTTAGTGGGCGCCGGCGGATTGGGGCTTGCGGGGCCGTTTTTGCCCTGGCACCCCAAGGCCATGAGTCCTGCCGTCAACAATAGGCCGGTCGCGGACCAAATCGAATTTTTCACGGGAGAGCCCCCTGGACGCGGACGGACAAGCGGCCGCCCTGCGGAAATGAATGTTTGGGGGCGAGTTATACCGGGGGGGTGGACAAAGCACCATCCCCTTTTGGTGTACCTTTTGGGGATTTTACGGGGAAGAAAACCTAGGCTTTCGATTTGCGGCGGCGGGAAACGGCCAATGGCCTGAGTTCCTCCGGGTGGTCCTTGAGATAGTTGAGCAAATGGCGGCGCTTTTGCTTGGCCCCCCGGTCTTCCGACAACCCATGGTGATTGCTTCCCAACAGTTCCGGATCCACCGTCGAGACCTTCTCATAGATGGTCTTCCAGCGCTTTTTGACGCTCCAAATGGAAAGTCTTCGGGAGGCGGCGATCTCCTCGTCGGTGGCGCCCTCCAGGGCATCTTCCAACACCGCTTGTTGTCCGGGCCGGAAATAAAAATGGGGCGGGGTGTACCTCGCGAAAAAAACGGCGACCTGGCTCCCTTTCCACACCAGGGGATTTTCCGGCTTGGCGCCCATGAGACAAGGCCGGTCGGCCTCCGCCACCGGGCCCAGTTCAGGGGGGCTTTCGTATTCCCCGAAATCCCGCAGGACCTCGAGCCCCATCGCCTGAAAGTTGTCCCGGTAAAAGGCCCCGTAAACTTCCTCGATGAATTCGGTGATCTTGAAGCCGCCGTGGACCTTGAAGAACATCTGGAGCACCGCTTCCTGGAGTTTCACCAAGTCCGGCGGCCCGTAAGAAGTGACGTCCATGCCGAAGTTCAACGGCACGCAGACCAGACCCTCACCGGCATTGGCCTTGGCGATCTCCTCGCGGTTGAGGAAGGGCCGGACGCCCCGCCGCCACCCCGCGGCCCTCAAGGGCAGGTAAGGCGGCGCGGTCAGGCATTCCCGCGCGAAGGACTTGGAGGCGAAAAAGCTCATGCCGAAACCCACCAGCCTTTTTCCCAGGGCCTTATCCTCGATGACGCCCGTGGCCGCCGAGCCCGATTCCATCAATTGCCGCCAAAAGGCCAGGAGGCCTTTGCGGTTCGCCGGGTTGGCGGCGTAGGGAGCCCTTAAAAGGCTGTAGCATTTCTCCAGGTCGGGAACCCGGGTGGGGCGGATACTGAACCGGGGCGAACCTGCTTTTTTGGGGGAAACCATGGCCGTCAGTATACCGGACTCACGGAAGGACCGAATTGGTCAACTTCAAATAATGAAGCCGTCCCCCCTTCCCCGGCTACAGGCTGTCGAAAACCTTTCCTGGAATGGATGGCCGGATGACGCTTTGGTTTACGTGCTTTGGATTTTCTGAATCAGCGGGGATTATTCCACGCAACCGATGAAGTAATGGCAGTGATAGCAGACGATCTTGCACTTCTTCGTCACCATGCCGTAGCCGCATTGGGGGCAGGTGTAGAAGATCTGTTCCGATTCGTTGTTGTAGGGACCCTGCTTGATCTTTTGGCCGATTTCGAAAAGGGAAGGCAGAGGGGTGATGACCGGTTCGGATTTAACTGAATTCTCATCCATACCGTTACGTTAGCACGGTCTTTTCGGGGCCTCAACAGCGGATTTGGGCCCATTTGGTGCTTGAATAAGGCTTTCCAGCGAATTAAATTAACACCCCGCTTTGCAAAAGAAGCGTGTTTGGGGCGTCGACAAGCGGTAAGTCACCAGATTTTGGATCTGGCATTCGTAGGTTCGAATCCTACCGCCCCAGCCAAACCCGTAGCCCCGTTGAAAAACGGGGCTTTTTATTTGGTTTTAAGTAAAGTTCTGATTAAATCCTTCCCCTTGTTGTAAACCTGATTCGCAATAGTCTATCTTTGGTTACCACGATTAAATTGATTCCAAGGAGTGTGCCAATGAAGCTTCAAAAGTTGCTCATGTGTGCGTTGATCTTGGGGTTATTCACTACCTCGGCTATAGAAGCGCAAGATGCCAAGCTTGACACAGCAAAAATCGAACAACTCACTGGGGCCAAAGGGGCCTGGAATAAATCCCAAACGGTATTCAAGGTAGGGTTTCCCCGCAAAGAGGTGAAAGTTACCGTTGACGGCACTCCATTGCCCCCCTTCATGGGATTGGGTACTTGGGCGGCCTTCACGCCGACCAAGGACGGAATGGTGATGGTCATGGGTGACAATGTGCTTTTCCAAGATGAAGTGAATCCGGTCATGAGCGTAGCTCTGGAAAACGGACTGGATGTAACTGCCCTGCACAATCATTTCTTTTACGATAACCCCAAGGTTTTCTTCATGCACATAAGTGGAATGGGAAGCGCCGAGAACCTCGCCAAGGCGGTTGGGAAGGTGTACGCCAAGGTCCATGAAATCCGTGATGCCCACCCAACCCCTGCCGAGGATTTCGGCCATGCAGCTTTGCCAGGGAAAAGTTCCATTACCGCTGAACCTTTGGACAAGATTTTGGGGGTTAAGGGTACCGCCCAGGACGGCATGTATAAGGCCGTTTTTGGCCGTACGACTAAGATGGGGGAAGATGAGTTCGGAGCCGATATGGGTGTCAACACCTGGGCAGCTTTCATGGGATCGGATGATAATGCCGTCGTGGATGGGGATTTTGCCATGCACGAGGACGAAGTCACGAAGGTGCTCAAGTCCCTTCGCAAGAATGGCATCAACATCGTGGCCATCCACCAACACATGACCGGGGATTCGCCCCGGATCATCTTCCTGCATTTCTGGGGACATGGCAAAGCGGACAAGTTGGCAAAGGCCGTAAAAGAGGCCCTGGCCTTCACACCAAATAGTTGATGGGAAAAGTCTCTTTAAAAGACTACGTCCTTTATTTTCTTAAACTGGGAACAGTCGGTTTTGGCGGACCTATCGCCCTGGTGGGCCGAATGCAAAAGGACCTGGTGGAAGAGCGGGGATGGATCACGCCCGAAACCTACAAGGAAGGGTTGACCCTTTCCCAGCTTTCGCCGGGGCCTTTGGCGGCTCAATTGGCCATGTATTTGGGATGGTCTCAAGGCGGTGTTCTGGGTGCGACATTGGTCGGATTGGCTTTCGTCCTTCTTTCCTTTCTCATGGTCGTCGGTTTCGCCATCCTTTACGTCCACTATGGCGGCCTTCCTTGGATTCAGAAAATTTTTTACGGCATTGGAGCGGTTGTCATCTCCATCATCATTCAAGGGGCCACCAAGCTTATCCGTAAGAACATCGGCAAGGACTGGTTGTTGATAGGTTTGTGGGCGATCAGCGCCGCAGTGACCATCCTGACGGAATCTGAGAAGCTTTCGGTTTTTTTGGTCTCGGGTTTGATATCGGTCCTCATCAAAGCCCCCCCTTCTTTCAAAGCCAAGACGGCTATGTTCTCACTGATACCCGTTTGGCTTTTGGCCGGTATTCATGGGCCGGGGGATTCGAGTTTGTTGAAAGATATCGGGCTTTTCTTTGCCAAATCAGGAGTCTCCGTCTTTGGTAGCGGTCTGGCTATCGTTCCTTTCCTCTATGGCGGAGTAGTTCAGCAATTCCATTGGTTGGACGAAAGGCAGTTCCTGGATGCAGTGGCAGTGGCCATGATTACCCCAGGGCCAGTCGTAATAACCGTAGGATTCATTGGCTACCTGGTTTCTGGTTTCTTAGGTGCGGTTGTGGCCGCAGCAGGGACCTTTCTTCCTTGTTATCTCTTCGTCGTGTTATTAGCGCCCCAATTTCACCGGTACGGCCAAAATCCCAGGGTCAAAGCCTTTGTGGATGGGGTAACCGCTTCGGCGGTGGGGGCCATCACAGGGGCGGCCTTTATTCTGGGTAAAAGGGCCATCGTGGACATTCCCACCCTTGCCCTGCTCGCTGTTGGCTGTTTTGTGCTGTTCAGGGTGAAAAAGGTGCCAGAACCTGTTCTGATCTTGTTGGGAGGAGCAGCAGGATACGTTTTGAAAAGTTTTTGAATTGTTTAGGAACTTGAACCCATTGGGGTGTTTGGCTCAGTAGTAGCTTGTAACTTGGGTATCTCGTAAGTAGCTACTAGCCTCAGACAGGTTCTTACTGATTCCACAATGGGCAGCCAATAAAACCCTACTTTTTCGAAAGAGAAAGTAGGGTTTTATTATTTGGGGTGAAAGGATTCGAACCGTGGGGTTCATAGGGGGTGTGCCCCCTATGGCTTTGAGAAGGGGTATCCCAGGGGGAAGTTCCCCTGGGAGCGGAGTTGGTTTGACATTCACCGCCCCAGCCAATTAAGCCCTGTCCCTCTTTGGGGGATAGGGCTCAATTATTTGTGGATGCAGGGATTCGAACCTGGGAAAGCCTGAAAACGGGAGTTTCCATGAGAAAAGACGCGAAGGAAGTTTTGCACGGGTTTGTAAGATCGGTTTCGTCCCTGTCGAACTTGGGAAGGGGAGCTGGACAAAGGAATTTCATTTTTCATGGCTTTTTCACGGCCGAAAACCCGACTTATGGATGAACCTTGATCCCTCCCAAAGGCGCTTGACTTAAAATTCTATATTAGTATATTCTAATATACAAAGGTGAGCGCATGAAAACCATCCAGATCGAAAAATCAGCCCAATGCATCAAGGCCATCGCGCATCCCTTCCGGCTTTCCATCCTGGCCCTTTTAGCGGAAGGGGAAAAGAATGTGCAGGAACTAACCCGGGCCCTGGGCACCAGCCAATCCAACGTTTCCCAACACCTCTTCCAGATGCGGGCCCGCGCCCTTGTGACGACTCGCCGGGAAGGGAACATGATCTATTACACCATCACCAATCCCAAGATGCTGAAACTGATGGCCCTGATGAAAGAAGTGTTCTGCGGGGAGTGACTTTTTTTGGGAATCTATATTAGAAATTTCTAATAAACAAAAAGGAGGGGGCTTATGCACAGCGTCATCGCGGCCACCATCGGGGGTCTTTTGGGCTTCGGCTATTACCGCCTGGTGGGCTGCTCAACGGGAGCCTGCCCGATAACATCCAATCCATGGATCAGCACCTTTTACGGGGCGGCCATGGGTTTTTTAATCAGTCGTTCATAAACAAGGAGGAAGACATGAAAAACGTCGGAAACACCGACCGGGCGGTCCGTTACGGGATTGCAGCGGTTTTGATCATCACTGGAATCTTTGCGGAAGGAATGGGGCGTTACGCCCTATGGGCGGTTTCGTTGGTGCCCATCTTGACGGCCACCTTCCGGTTTTGCCCCCTGTGGGTGCCTTTCAAGATCAATACCTACAAAAGGTGAGCTGGTTTCGCACCAAATTAAAGCAAGGAGCCTTTATGGGAACAATTTTCTCGATGGTCAAATCAATGCTGGGAATGGGCCCCGCCGATCCCGCGGCTAATTTGACGCCGCAGGAGGCCCATCAGCGTTTAAAAGGGAAGCAGCCACCCCGGTTGCTGGATGTTCGCATGCCGGATGAAAACCGGCAGGGCCGTATTCCCGGTTCCAAACTGATTCCCCTGAATGAATTGGAGAACCGCCTGGGGGAAATGGATAAGGACAAACCCTTGATCGTTTATTGCCGGAGCGGAAACCGCAGCAGCATAGCCCTGGGTATATTGAAGGACAAGGGATTCACGAACGCGGCCCATATCGCGGGCGGTTTCATGGCCTGGAGCCAAAGCGGCCTTCCGGTGGAAACGAAATAACCCGGCCGAAGGGCCGCCCCCGAAGGGAAGGAGACCAATGGATAAGCTCAAAAAAGTCGTCATCGTGGGGGGAGTGGCGGGCGGGGCCACTTGCGCGGCCCGGTTGCGCCGCCAAAGAGAGGATTTCGAAATCCTCCTGATCGACCGCGGGAAATACGTCTCCTTCGCCAACTGCGGCCTGCCTTATTACGTCGGCGAAGTGATTACGGATGAGAAGAAACTTCTCGTGGCGACCCCGGACCTCTTCCGGGAACGGTTCAATATCCAAGTCAAGGTCGAGACGGAGGTCCTCTCCATCGACCGTTCCAAGAAAGAACTTTCCCTCAAGGACCTGCCCAGCGGAAGGGTTTACACCGAAACTTACGGTGCCTTGGTGCTTTCGCCAGGGGCCAAGCCCATTAAACCGCCGCTGCAGGGAATAGACTTGCCCGGCATTTTCACCTTGCGGAGCATTCCGGATTCCCGGCACATCCGGGATTGGATCCGGGACAAGGATGTCAAAACCGCCCTGGTGGTGGGGGGCGGCCTCGTGGGGCTGGAGATGGCCGAGAACCTTGCCCATAAGGGGCTCCAAGTTTCGGTTTTGGAACTGAGTTCCCAGGTCATCCCTCCCTTGGATCCTGAAATGGCGGAACCCATCCATGAACGCTTAAGGCAAAAGGGGGTGGATTTGCATCTCAACGACGGGGCCGCTTCTTTCGAGACCGACCCCCAGGGGATCAGGGTCAAGACCAAGTCCGGGATTTCCCTGACGGCGGGGATGGTCCTGTTGTCGATAGGCGTCCGGCCCGAAACCACGCTGGCCAAGGGCGCGGGATTGGAATTGGGCCCCACGGGCGGAATCCATGTGGACGAGGAAATGCGTACCAACGATCCCGCCATTTTCGCCGTGGGCGACGCGGTGGAGGTCAAGACCGTCCCCTTGGCCCGGACAATGCTGATTCCACTTGCCGGACCCGCCAACCGGCAGGGAAGGATCGCGGCGGATGTCCTGGCAGGAAAACCAAGGAAGTCCCGGGGTACACAAGGCACGGCGGTTTGCGGACTTTTCGGCCTGACCGCCGCCATGACCGGCGAGAACGAAAAATCCCTAAAAGCTTCCGGGTTCAAGGATTACGGCAAAATCTACCTCCATCCGGGGCACCATGCAGCCTATTACCCGAATGCCAAACCCATTTTCATCAAGCTCTTGTTCGACCGGCGGGATGGGAAGGTCCTGGGTTTCCAGGCAGTGGGCGAGGAAGGAGCGGAAAAAAGGGTGGATGTGGCCGCGATGGCCATCCAAATGGGGGCCACTGTTTGCGATTTGGAGGAAGCCGAATTATGCTACGCGCCGCAATTTGGGGCCGCCAAGGACCCGGTTAACGTGGCCGGAATGATCGCTTCCAATGTCCTGCGGGGCGACCTGGAATTGGCGGATTGGGAAGCCCTCCGGCTGGACAGCCCCCGGATCCTCCTGGATGTCCGCGACCCCGGGGAGTTCCAGTCGGGGCATGTGCCTGGGGCACTCAACATCCCATTAAACGAGCTGAGGGACCGATTGAGGGAATTGCCGAGGGATAAAGAAATCTGGATTTATTGCCGCGTGGGGCAGAGGTCCTATTATGCGAACCGGGTGCTTTTGCAAAACGGGTTCAAGGCCCGGAACCTTCCCGGCGGATATCTTTCTTATTTACGGGTTTACCCGAACGGACTTTTGGCATCCCCAGTTCGTTAAAACTTGCAACCGCCAACCCGAATAAAAACCCGAAGAATTTTCTGGCACGCCTTATCAGGCAAAAGTCATTGCCCGCGACGGGGACCCGGACGGACAGGTTTAGTTGAGCCCAGTCTTGGTATTTCGTAGGTGATTAATGGCTGAAGACGGGTTCTGATTAATTCCACAATGGGCAGCCAATTAAACCCAGCCCCCCGAAAGGGAGGCTGGGTTTATTTTTTTGAGCTAGTTGGATTCGAACCTGGGAAGATCTGGAAACAGGCACTTCCAGGCGGTTCAAAGGGGTCCCAACAAAAATCCGGTTAAAATAAGCCTGATATATAATTGGGTTTATTGAATTCCAACGCACCCGGCGTGATATTAGCCTTATTATTTAAGTCCGTTATTGAATTTCCGTTTAGGTGGATATGAAAAAATCTTTTATCCAATGGCATTTCCTTTTGATTTTCCTTCTCGCGCCCGCCGCGTGGGCGATGACGGACCAGCGAGGGACCGATTTCTGGGTCGGCTTCCCCGCCGATAGTTACCCGACCACCGTCGACACCCTGGAAATCCTGATCACCAGCGCCAATGGGGCCGGCGGACAGGTGGATGTCCCGGGCATCGGTTACAGCAGCCCCTTCACCGTTCCGGCAGGCGGGTCGATCGCGATAACCCTGCCGCACAACGCCTTGGTCACCATCGGGGACGGGACCACGGCCCAGGGTGTGCACGTGACTTCCAGCAGCCTGGTTTCGGTCTACGGCATGGACTACGAGCCCGCCACTACGGACGGTTACCTAGCCCTTCCCACCGTGGCCGACGGGACCGGTTACTACGACCTTTCCTATAACTCCTCCGTTTCCTGGACACAGGGAAGTTCCTTTTTGGTGGTGGGAACACAAAATTCCACCTCGGTGACCATCAACCCCGTTATCACCGTCGGGGCCCGGACGGCGGGGGTGCCCTATACGGTCACCTTGAACCAGGGGGATACCTACCAGTTGCTGGCCCCGACCCCCGGGACCGACTTGTCGGGGTCTTCCATTAACTCGGACAAACCCATCGCGGTCTTCGGCGCCTGCCAAATCGCCGATATCCCCGTTTCGGTGGGGCAGGGTAACTACCTCGTGGAGCAGTTGTGGCCCTTGGTGGATTGGGGGACCGATTTTTTCACCCGTCCCTTTGCAACCGGTAGCGTGTCCTACCGTTACCTAGCCTCGGTGGACAACACCACCGTCAATGTCAACGGGGCCTTCTTTGCCACCCTCAACGCCGGGCAATTCGTCGAACAAGGCGCCGTAAGCCAGGTCCCCAAGGAAGTCGCGGCGGACCATCCCATCTATGTCATGGAATACGGCTATGGAATCTATTACGGCAACGGCAACGCGGACCCTTCCATGGCCACCGTTCCGCCGGTGGACCATTGGACGAACCAATACTTCTTTCCGGAAGACCTGAACGCCTACATAAACCCCACGCATTACGTCAACCTGGTCGTTCCGGCCTCCGCCATCAACAACGGCGTCACGTTGGACGGGACCCCCATTCCTTCCTTCAATTACCAGCCTATCAATGGCGGGCCCTACTACTCCTTCGCCCTGCCGGTATCCTTCTCCAGCCCCCATTCGCTGACGAGCGCGGTTTCCTTCATGGCCCTTCCCTATATGATGGATCTTTCCGATGCCTATAGTTTTCCCGGGGGCGGCCTCTTCGTGGACAACGGCCCGACCCCCACTCCCATCCCCTCCCCCACGCCCTTTGTTCCCAACCCCTGCAAGGTACTGGTTTATTACGACGGTGAGCCCGGCGCGGCCTCCGTGACCAATTTGGTCAACCTGCTCCAGCTTGAGGGGGCGGTTGTGACGACCCTGCCCGTGACGACCACCACCTACAATCCCGCGGCGGACAATTGGAACAACTACGGGCAGGTTTGGGACGCCCGTTTTATGCCCTTCACCTCTTCTTTCGGTTTGAATTACGATTATGTCAACCCCAATTGGGTCAATTGCATGGTGAACCACCTGAGACTGGGCGGAAAACTTTTCCTGGCGGCGGAAAGCGACGTTTATTCCAGCCGTAATGTCGGCCTGGGGGATTTACTGCGCCAATTGGGAGTGGTAGGCAATTCCTTCGTCAGTAATCCCGATTCTGTCTCGAACAACTACAGCCAGGGAAACGACAGCAGTCTTGGACAAGTTACCCTCCCATCCACATTGCCCGGAGCGCCCAACTTCTTCGGCGACGTGGTGGGCGGGATTCCCTTGGCAAAAATGACGGACCCGACGGCGAGCCTGGTGCACATGGCCACCGGTTGGACCCATGTCAACGAGGACCGCTCCATCGTGCAGGGCTGGTCCGGCGCGGCCCAGCTGCCCGGCGCGGCGGGGGCCAACACGGGCAAGCTGCTGATGGTCTGGGACACGGACATGTGGACCCCCGGCGACTACAGCGGCGTGAACGGCACGACCACCAATAATTTTTTCACCCAGGTCTTTTATTGGCTCGGCGGAAGCGCCTGCGGGGGCGCGACCCCCACGCCTTTCGGTATCAACACCCCCACCGCAACGCCGACCGCCAGCCCCACTGGAACCATCACCCCCACCCTCAGTGTAAGCCCGACCTCCACCCCGAGTTCCACACCGACCGATTCCCCCACCCCGACTGGAAGCTGGACCCTGACGGCGACCCCGACTGCGACCGGGACCCTGACCCTCCCCCCTACCTTGACTCCCAGTTTCACGCCTACCCTTTCGCCGACATCCACTTGGACGACAACGCCCAGCGGAACTCCGACCTTCACCGCCACGCCCACCCCCACGCCCAACTGCCAGATGCACCTTTGGCCGAACCCCTTTGACCCCCGTCGTGCGTTCAACCATGCCCTTAAATTCGGGTGCCTCCCCCTAGGGGCAAGGGTTTCCATTTACACGATTTCAGGGGAATGGGTGGGAGACGCCCAAACGGTTGCGCCGGATGAGGCCCAATGGAACGGTTCCAACCAAAACGGCGCCCCCGCCTCAGCGGGCATCTATTTTTATCTCATCCAAAACGGCTCAACGATGGTCGATAAGGGCAAGCTTCTTCTCGTCCGATGAAATACGGATGGCATAAACGATATTTGAAGTAAATGGATTTCAAAGGCGGGCCCCTTTACCTTTCCCGTTTCAAGGCCATCCGCCGCATCGTCGCCACATACAGCAATAAAACCGCCGTGAAGGAACCCAGGAGGGCCGGGGTGACCGCCTCCAGAGAAAAATGCCTGGCCAGGACCCCCATCAAGGCCGCCACGCAGGCCGAGCCCATGCCCGCCGCGGACATTTGCATGCCGATGGCATTGCCCGCGTGGCGCCGGCCGACGCGATCCGGGGTTCCGGAAACAAGCGACGGGAATACGGGGGCGATCGAAAAGCCGGTGAGGACAATTCCCGCCAGGCTCAAAGCCGGGTGGAGGTCCAGCCACAACAGCAGGACTCCCGCCACCGCCAGGAAAAGGCTGCCCAGGACCATGCGGTCCACGGGAATGCGCCTGGCATAGATGCCAGACAGGATGCGGCCCACCGTGAACATCCCCCAATAGCCCCCCGTGACGATGCCCGCAACCGTGGGCGCCACGCCCCGGGCCTCGGTCAGGATG
>JAJPJW010000045.1 GCA_021324075.1 Pseudomonadota bacterium
CCTGCCACTGATATCGGCTTTCTCCTGCGTAAAAACCCGGAGAACGTCCACACAACCGAGCTTTCCTACGGCATCGCCACGGTTTTCTATCCCGAGGCCACCTATAACAGTTGCACCGTGGCTTTGCTGGTCGAGATCGACCCGGTGGGGTTGGTCCGGGGCCGCCGCGATTCGGTGCCGGACCTCCTGGGCCATTACGTCAACGACCGTCCCTATGCGGCCTCGTCCTTCCTCTCCGTCGCCCTGAACAAGGTTTTCACCTCCGCCATGAGCGGCCAGTGCAAGCAGAAGCCCGAACTAGCCGAAACGCCCCTCAAGCTCGAAGCCACCATCAGCGCCCTTCCTTGCAGGGGCGGGGAAGGCTTCCTGCGCAAGCTCTTCCAACCCCTGGGATACGAAGTGGTTTGCGAAAGACTGCCCCTCGATCCCAAATTTCCGGAATGGGGCGAGAGCCCCTATTTCCGTCTGACCCTTTTGAAGGAATGCCTGCTGAAGGATCTTTTAAGCCATCTTTACGTGCTCATCCCGGTCCTGGACAAGGACAAGCACTATTGGGTCAACAAGGCCGAGGTGGACAAGCTTCTGACGAAGGCCAAGGGCTGGCTGCCTTCCCACCCGGAGAAGGAAACCATCGTCCGCCGTTACCTGATGAACCAGCGCAACCTCACCGAGGCCGCCCTGGAGAAGCTGGTGGAGGAGGAAATCCCGGCCTTCGCCGAGCAGGAAGAACAGGCCCCCCTGCAGGAAGAGGTCATCGAGAAGAAGATATCCCTCAACTCCCAGCGGCTCGACGCCGTGGTGGCGGCCTTGAAAGGCGGGGGCGCCAAGCGGGTGCTGGACCTGGGCTGCGGGGAAGGGCGGCTCCTTGCCCTGCTTTTCAAGGACAAGGCCTTCGATGAGATCGTGGGGATGGACGTCTCCCACCGGGCCCTGGAGATTGCCCATTCGCGGCTGAAACTGGAAAGGCTGCCGGAGAGGCGGCGCAAGAAGATACAACTCCTCCACGGAAGTCTGCTTTACCGCGACAAGCGGCTGGAAGGCTACGACGCGACCGCTTTGGTCGAAGTCATCGAGCATTTGGACGAGGCCAGGTTGAGCGCCCTGGAAAGGGTGGTCTTCGAGTTCGCCCGATCGCCGCTCATCGTGGTGACCACCCCCAATTCGGAATATAACGTGCGGTTCGAGAACCTCAAACCGGGGCATTTCCGCCATTCGGACCACCGTTTCGAGTGGACCCGCTCCCAGTTCCAAGCTTGGGCTTCCGGAATCGGAAAAAGATTCGGCTATGAAGCGGCCTTTCAACCTGTCGGCGACAATGACCCCGAGGTCGGGCCCCCGACCCAGATGGCGGTCTTCACCCGGCCGGAGCCGGTTCCGGCGGCGGGGGTGACCCCATGAGCAAGATCCAAGTCCCCGAGCTGTCCCTGGTCGTTTTAATTGGGGCCTCCGGTTCCGGTAAATCCACCTTTGCCCACAAGCACTTCAAGCCCACCGAGATCCTGTCCTCCGACTATTGCCGGGGCCTGGTGTCGGACGATGAGAACGACCAGACGGTCAGCAAGGACGCCTTCGAGGTGCTTCATTTCATCGCCGCCAAGCGCCTGGCCGCGGGCAAGCTGACGATGGTGGACGCCACCAACGTGCAGTCGGAGGCCCGCCAGCCCCTGGTCGCCCTGGCCAAGGAATACCACTGCCTGCCGGTGGCGATCGTCCTCAACCTGCCCGAGCGGGTCTGCGTGGAGCGCAACGAGAAAAGGCCCGACCGGCAGTTCGGCCGCCACGTGGTGGCCAACCACGTCCAACAGCTCCGCCGCTCCCTCCGCAAGCTCAAGCTGGAGGGCTTCCGCCATATCTTTGTGCTCGACAGCCTGGAGGCGGTGGAAGCCGCCACGGTGGAGCGCGCCCGGCTTTGGACCAACCTGAAGCACCTCACCGGGCCCTTTGACATCATCGGCGACATCCACGGCTGTTTCGACGAGCTCACCGGCCTGCTGGCCCAGATGGGCTACGAATTCAACGCCGACAAGACCGAGGCCCGCCACCCCGCGGGCCGCCAGGCGGCCTTCCTGGGCGACCTGGTGGACCGGGGCCCCAAGACGCCCGAGGTGCTGCGCCTGGTGATGAACATGGTCAAGGCCGGGACGGCCTTTTGCGTGCCCGGCAACCACGACATCAAGCTCATGCGCAAGCTCCGGGGCAAGGACGTCAAGGTCACCCACGGCCTGGCCGAGTCCCTGGAACAACTGGAGAAGGAACCGGAGGAATTCCGCAGGCAGGCCGCCGACTTCATCGACGACCTCATCAGCCACGCGGTGCTGGACGGGGGGAAGCTGGTCATCGCCCACGCGGGCATGAAGGCCGAGATGCAGGGAAGGGGATCGGGCGAGGTGCGCGGCTTCGCCCTTTTCGGCGAGACCACGGGCGAGACCGACGAATACGGCCTGCCGGTGCGCTACAACTGGGCCGCGGATTACCGGGGAGGGGCCATGGTGGTCTACGGCCATACGCCGGTGCCCGAGCCCGAATGGCTCAACCGCACCATCTGCATCGACACCGGCTGCGTTTTCGGCGGCCGCCTGACGGCCCTTCGCTACCCGGAGAAGGAACTGGTCTCGGTCCCCGCCCTGCGCGCCTATTACGAGTCGGTCAAGCCCCTGGTGCCGGTCGTTGAGAAAAAACTCACGGCCCAGCAGGAGCACGACGACGTGCTTTTCATGGAGGACGTGCTGGGCAAGCGGATCATCCAGACCCGGCTGCACCGCAACGTCACCCTGCGCGAGGAGAACACCACCGCGGCCCTCGAGGTGATGAGCCGTTTCGCGGCCAACCCCAAATGGCTCATCTACCTGCCGCCCACCATGTCGCCCAGCGAGACCTCCCAGGAAGAGGGCTTGCTGGAGCACCCGAAGGAGGCCTTCGGCTATTACCGGGATGCGGGGGTCGCCAAGGTGGTCTGCGAACAAAAACACATGGGCTCCCGCATGGTCATCGTGGCCTGCCGCGACGAGGCCACCGCCCTCAAGCGCTTCGGCGTGGCGGGGGATGGGACGGGCATCTGCTATACCCGCACCGGCCGGCGCTTTTTCGAGCGGGACCGGCAGTGGGAAAGGGGAATCTTGGAACGCCTGGGCCAGGCCCTGGAGCGGAGCGGCTTCTGGCAGGACTTCGGCACCGATTGGGTCTGCCTGGACGTGGAACTGATGCCTTGGTCGGCCAAGGCCCAGGGCCTTCTGGCCGAACAATACGCCCCCGTGGGGGCCGCCGGTTTGGCCGCCCTGACCGAGGAACTGGCCGTTTTGGAAAAGGCGGCGGGAACCCACGCGGACTTGAAACCCAAGCTGGGGCTTTTCACCGAGCGGCTTTCGCTGGTGAACCGTTACCGGGAGGCCTACCGGCAATATTGCTGGCCCGTGAATAACCTGGAGGATTTCAAGGTGGCGCCTTTCCATATTCTCGCCACGGAGGGCAAGGTGCACACCGACCGGGACCACGTCTGGCACATGGAGCAATTGGCGAAGGTCTGCGCCCAGGATGAGGCCCTCTTCCTCAAGACCCCCTACCAGGTCGTGGACCTGGAGGATCCCATCCAGGTGCAGGCCGCCGTGGATTGGTGGACGAAGCTCACGGGTTCGGGCGGGGAAGGGATGGTGGTGAAACCCTTCCAATTCATCGCGACCGGCAAAAAGGGATTGCTCCAGCCCGCGGTCAAATGCCGGGGCCGGGAATACCTGCGCATCATCTATGGGCCGGAGTACACCCTGGAGGAAAACCTCAAACGCCTCAGGTTCCGGGGGTTGTCGGCCAAGCGGTCGCTGGCCCTGCGGGAATTCGCACTGGGGTTGGAAGCCCTGGAACGGTTCGTCGCCAGGGAACCCCTGCGCCGGGTGCACGAATGCGTCTTTGGGGTGCTGGCGATGGAGAGCGAGCCGGTCGATCCGAGGCTTTAATGTCAGTTATTGAGAAAATACTTAGGCTCGACCACACTTTTGCGGCTTTGGTTGCGGTCCTACTGATCCAATCCCTTTTCTGGCTCGCCAAACGCCGGAAGGGATCTCGTGGGTCCTTTGCTTTGGAAAAGTTTTTCTCGTTCGAACGGCTCCAGGAAACCCTGAAAGACAAGGGGGATAGGACCCTCTTGTACCTCTATACCTACATATTCAGTGCCAAGGGTATCGTCCCGGAATTGGCCGCGGTCGCCATGGAAGACAGGCTTTCCAACCTTCTTCCCGGAAGATGGTTCGCTTTGGACCAACTCATGCGGCAAAGGGGCGCCTATTCCCTGGGCGGCAATTACGGGGGATGGGAAGGACTGCAGGAGATGCTCCCGGTTTTCCAGGGACGGTTCCGGGCTTTCGCCCTCCTGGCCAGCCATCCGGACGGTCATATCCGCGAGAAGGTCCTTCAAACCGTCTCGCAAACGAAGACGGGTGTGGAAATCCCCTTCATCGCCCTTCGCTGCGCGGACTGGGTGGCGCCACTCCGCAAACGCGCCCAGCACATGCTATCCGAGCGGTTGGCCCCCTCCCATGCCCTTGCCATCGCCATGAACTTGTCGCTCATCCTCCGGGTCCTGCAAAGCCACAAGGAAGGAACCAGTGAACTATTGGTGAAACTCGTCCGGTTCCTGGGCACGGAGGAGGGACAGAAAGGCCTGGTCTTGGCCTTGAAAAAGAACGACCCTGAGAACCGGAGGGCCTGCCTGACCTATTTGGACCCGGCCCAGACCGCCGTCCTGAAAATGATTTTTCGTGAAGGCGACGAACGTACCCGTTTTTTAGCCGCCAAAAGGATGGCCGAAAGGCCGGAGGATTATTCATCCGAGATAGCGGGGTTGGCTGGGGACAGCCATCCTTTCCTGCGATGCTTTTATTTGGAATGGTTGGCCGAGAAGAAAGATCCACGGCTTGAGGAATATCTCCAAGGTTTCCTAGTGGACGGGAACCGGACCCTCCGGAGGACCGCCCGGTTCCAATGGCGCAAAAGGGGAAAGACCGATTTCCGGGAGGATTACCTGCGCGTATTGGAAACGGGGACGCCCCGCCAAAAGGCGGGAGCCCTCCTGGGGATCGGCGAGATCGAGGCCAAGGACCTGGTTCAAAAGGCGGCGGAATTCGTGGATGCAGGGCACCCCCGCGTGGAGGCGGCCGCGATCAAAACCCTTTCGGACCTGGCGCCCGAGAAATACCGGGACGTCTTCCGGCGCAAGATGATGGTGCCCCGCAGCAAGGCCGCCAAGCTGGCCCTTCGGGCCTATGGGCGGCTGTCCGGGGGAGTCACCCTGCCGCACTTGGAAGAGTTGGTGGCGGAAGGCCTTGGCCCAAGCCCGGCCCTGACCCTGGCGGACCAAATGACGGAATGGGACCGAATCTATTGGTGCCTGAGATCCCTCGAACTATCCGACAAAGTCGCCGCTGATCGAAGCCTGGCGCGGCTGGATGGCTGGCTGCACAACGGTTATGCCGAAGCGCCTTTTCCTTCCAAGGATCAATTCGAAAGGATAAAACCGTTGTTGGGAAATTTGGAGGGAAAGTTATCCGAAGAGAAGGTCCGGATGCTCCAATTTGCCTTGGGGCAGAATTGAAAGGGCTGGGACAGCCGATTTACCGGCCGCTGCCCATCACTTCACCCGCGGCCTCGCTGCTTTGGACCGCCGCGCCGGCGGGGGAACCGGCGATGGCCTTGCCGCCGTTGAGGGTACTGGGGGCTGAAGCCGCGGAGGTGTCGCCGCCCGAAACCATGGGCCAGAGATAGACATAACCCGCGTAACCGGCGGCCCCCAGGATCAGAAGGAACAGCAGGGTCTTCACCATGCCCTCCCCTTTTTGGTTTCTCAGATTTGGAAATGAGCTCATGGGACCTCCTGGATTTCCTTCCCCTCAATCCTACCACTTCGTCAAATATCCGCCCACAAAGCCGAGGATTTCTATTATCTTGTAATCGTTCATATGTCGATTTGTCATTTTTCACAAAAGAAAGAGGAAATCGGCACTATACCGACCTCTATTTTACGCGCGGCAAGCCGCGCGTAACTCAAAAGGAATGTCGGCATGACCCATCCAATTACAGATAAACCTCTTCTTCCAACACCTTCCTTCCTCATCAACCCCAACCCCAAGCACGTCTTTAGGGACGCCATCGCCAAGCTGCCGATGAACGGCATCCATACCATCTGTGAGGAAGCCAAATGCCCCAACCGGGGCGAATGCCTGCCGCACCACGGCACGATTTCCATCATGGTCATGGGCTCCATCTGCACCCGGGGCTGCCCTTTTTGCGCGGTGACGACCGGAAAGCCCCTGCCCCTGGACCCCACCGAACCGCAAAAGGTGGTGGAGATCGCCAAGGCCCTCAACGTCCGTTATTTGGTGATGACCTCGCCCAACCGGGATGAACTGGCGGACGGCGGCGCGGGGCAGTTCGTCAAGATCGTGTCGGCCTTACGGGCCTTCAACCCGGCCCTGAGGATCGAAATCCTGGTGCCGGACTTCCAGGGCAAAGAGTCGTCCTATGGGGTGCTGTTGGAAAATCCGCCGGATGTGATCGCCCATGATTTACAGACGATTCCCCGGCTTTACGAACCCATACGGCCGGGGGCGGTTTATGAAAGGTCGCTTGGGCTCTTCCGATGGTTCAAAGAAAACGCCGATCCCTCGAAAGTGATGCTGAAGGCCGGGCTCATGGTGGGCTTCGGCGAAACCCAAGAAGAAGTAGTGGAAGTGCTTTCCGACGCCGCCAAGGCCGGGGTGAAGTTCTTCACCATCGGGCAATACCTCAAGCCCCCCGGTTCCACGCTCGAAGTCACCGAATATGTCCCCCTGGAACGCTACCAAAGCTGGACCAGGGCGGGGGCCAAGATGGGCCTCTCCGTGCAGGCCTCACCCCTGACCCGCTCCAGTTACCTGGCCGACCGGCTGGCTTCCGAGAATAAAGCCCGGTAGTTTCCTCAATCCTTGGCGGCGGTAAGCCTGCTTTTTAACGCCGAGATAAAGATCGGGTTCACCGTCATTTCCAGGCCTTCCGCATGGGCGATCACCCTTTCGCCGTTCGAAAGGGAGGTGGGAATGAGACGACCCTCCCCGTTTTCTCCACCACTGAGATCGACGATGACCGCTTCCCCGGGAACATCCGACAGGATTTCCCGGATATGCCCGCCCTCCATAATGATTGTCACCATGACGCTATTCCTTTTGAGTTCTCCAGCTTTTCAAAACTTACGCTAACAGCGGGCCACCGGACAGGTCAAGTAAAAAGTATACTCTTGTATACTTTAGAAAAATAAAAACGACCGAACGTCCAAGCCATCCTTGATCTTCTTCCCCCGGCGTTGAACAATAGGCCATGCCTTCCCCCGGAACCAACGGCAAATCCCCGCTCTTTTACCGGCTGGTCCTGCCCCTGCTCGTCCCCGCGCTCATCCTGGTTGTTTGGCAGGTGCTCAGCGATAAGGGGTTCTTCAGGACTTCCATTCTTCCATCGCCCCTCGTCATCGCCCAAACCCTCCAAAGCCTCCTAGCCTCCGGTGAATTGCTGGGACACTTAAGAACCAGCCTGGTGCGGGTCTTCGAGGGTTTTGCCGTCGGTGCCATCCTCGGCACGGTTTTGGGGACCCTGATGGGTCTTTCACGTTTTTGGGACAGGGCGCTTTCGCTGGTAACGGGTTTGCTGCGCCCCATCCCCACCATCGCCTGGATCCCGGTACTTATCCTCTGGATGGGCATCGACGAAGGCTCCAAGGTCACCGTGATCGCGGTGGGCAGTTTCTGGCCCGTTTTCATGAACGTCCTGCAGGGGGTCAAAGGCACCGACCCCAAATATCTTGAAGTGGCGAGGGTGCTCGAGAAAAACCGCTGGGTGGTGCTTTCCCAGGTCATCCTGCCTTCGGCCCTGCCCTCGCTTTTCACCGGCCTGCGCGTGGGGCTGGGCATCGCCTGGGCCAGCGTGGTGGGGGCGGAGCTGATCGCGGCTTCCTCCGGCATCGGCTACATGATCATGTACGCCCGGGAAGTTTCCCAACCCGACGTCATGCTGGTGGGGGTCGTCACGATCGGCCTCACCGGCCTTTTGATGGACTTCCTGGTGGTGCAATTGGAGAAGAGGCTCTTCCGCTGGAACCAGGCCGCGGGGGAGGGATCGAAATGAGGGACAGCCGGGGTTCCTTACACATCCAAGGCGTGGAAAAAAACTTTGCCCTGCCCCAGGGCGACCTGCGGGTCTTGGCCGGGATCGACCTGGAGGTAGCCGCGGGCGAATTCATCGTGCTGGTCGGGAAAAGCGGCTGCGGAAAAAGCACCCTGCTGCGGCTGATCGGCGGCCTGGAAACGCCCAGCCGGGGGGAAATTCGGCTGGGGGATAAAGGCATCGAGGGACCGGGCTTGGAGCGGGGCATGGTCTTCCAAGAACCCCGGCTATTCCCCTGGATGACCGCCTGGGAAAATATCGCCTTCGGTTTGAGGGCGGGCACGGAGGCCAAGGAAGGGGAGGCGACGGTCGGGAAATACCTGTCCCTGGTGGGCCTTTCCGGTTTCGAAGGGGCTTATCCCCACCAGATCTCGGGCGGCATGCAGCAAAGGGCGGCCCTGGCCCGGGCCCTGGTGAGCCGGCCCGAGGTGCTCCTTTTGGACGAACCCTTCGGCGCCTTGGACGCCCTGACCCGCATCCAGATGCAGTTGGAAATATTGCGGATTTGGAAGGAAAGCAAGGGGACGGTGATCCTGGTGACCCACGATATCGACGAGGCGGTCTTCCTGGGGGACCGCATTGCCGTCATGTCCGACCGGCCCGGGACTTTCCGGGATATCCTGCCCGTGAAGCTCCCCCGGCCCCGGGACCGCAGTTCGGCCCCCTTTGTTAAAATCCGCCGGAAAATCTACAATGAGTTCTTCCACTCCACCCGCAAAGAAGGCTGAAATGAAAAAAATGTTCCTCATCCTTTTTACACTCCTTTTCCCGACAGCCTGGGCCCAGGCCCAAACGGCACCGGTCACGGTCCGGATCGGCTACCAACCTTCCTCCAGCGTGCTCCTCGTGGGCAAGGCCAAGGGGTTTTACGAGAAGGAAATGGCCAAGCAAGGCGCGAAGGTGGAATGGATTCCCTTCCTCTCCGGCCCTGTCATGATCGAGGCGGCCGCGGGGGACCGGGTGGACCTGTTGGGCGTGGGCAACATGCCCGTTCTCAACGCCCGTTCGGGCGGCATCGACGTGAAGGTCATCGCCAAGGCCGCCTTTAACCCGGCCACCAACGCGGTTTTGGTGAGGGTCGGTTCCCCCATCAGGACCCTGGCCGACCTTAAGGGCAAAAAAGTGGCGGCCCAGGTGGGCTCCAGCGTGCATTACTTCCTTTACCAACTGCTCACCCCCTTGGGGCTTTCCATCAAAGATTTACAGCTGGTCAACCTGGCCGGGCCGGACCAGGGGCCGGCCCTGGAAAGCGGCGCGGTGGACGCCATCGTGCTCTGGATGCCCTACCGCACCCAGCTGGAAAAAGCCGGAAAGGCCCGTGCCCTGGCCGATTCGGCCCATGTGCCCGGCAGCCTGAGTTTTTACGCAACGCGGGGCGCCTTTGGGACGGCCCATCCCGCCTTGGTGGAAGCTTTCCTCAAGGCCACCAAGGCCACCAACGACTACATGAAGAAGCACCCGAAAGAATCCCTCGACGTGCTGGCCAAGGACAGCCAGTTTCCCAAGGACATCCTGGCCGAAAGCCTGAAGGGGTTCGACTGGTCCATGGAGGTCGCACCGAAGGACGTCGCCGAGATGAGGGACATCAAGGATTTCCTGAAAACCAATAATGTTCTACGAAAGGATTTCGACATCCAGGAATTATTCGACGGCAGCTACCTGGAAAAAGCGGGGGTCCATTGAGCCGCTTTTCCGATTCCCTGCACCATATCACCCTCCATACCACCGAAGGAAAACCCCTGTTGGAGGGGGACCTGCCCCGCATGATCGAACAATGTTTTAAAAGCCTGCCCGGGCGGTATCCGGGCCTGAAAGTGGTGCGCCACGCGGTTTATCCCAACCGGGTGGAAATGGTGCTAGACTTACAGCGGCTGGACGAGGATCTCTTGCGGATCATCCAGTCCTTCAAGTCGGAAGTGAAGGGGCTGGCCAAGAAGGACGGCTATTCCCTCCATAGCCTGTGGCAGTGGTCTTACGACGAACGGGAAATCCATCATCCGGAAGAACTGCTGAACTGGGGAAAGGCGGCTGAGGCATGAAGAAATTTCTACCCATCCTTTTGACACTGGCGTTGTTGACCGGAGGAACGGCCTGGGCCCAAGACTCCTCCAGCGACAGCGGAGGCACCAGCTCGAAAAGCCATTCCCACAAGAAGAAATCCAAGAAAACCAGCGGCAAAAAGAAAAAAAGCGGCAAAAGCGCCAAGGGAAAGAAAACCAGCAAGGCCAAGAAAAGCTCCAAGACCGACTCCAAATCCACCACTGGACCCAAGGACAAAACCGGCATCAACAACGGCGACGTTGAAATCGACTTAAAGGGCCAATAACAGGTCAAAACCCCCCGCCTGGGTGAACCGTTTGAAGGTAAAAAGGGGCCGACCGGTTGAAAAAAGCCCGGTTGCCGTGTAACCCTAGTCCTCCCGGGAAGGTAATGAAGACAGTTGCCCTCCGGGCAAGAGAGAGAACAAACTGTTTCAGGAGGTTGGCATGAAGAGACTATTGGCTTTGGCGTCAATGCTGACGCTGGTTCTTTTCGTCGGCCGGGTGTTCGCCGACGACATGAGCCACGGCGAGATGCACAAGGATGACGCGAAGGCGTCCGGTTCCGACATGGGAAAATCCATGAAATGCGAAGTGGTGGATGTGGCTTGCTACATCGCCAAGGGCGCCAAGGGCGAGGGGCACCAGGCCTGTGCGGCCAAGTGCATTTCGGGCGGCGGGGAACTGGCCCTTCTCCACGACGGAAAGCTTTACATCCCCGTGGATAAGGATTTCCACTCGGTCCGCGACCAGTTTGTCAGCAAGGGCGGCGAAATGGTGAAAGTATCGGGCAAGACGGTCAGCAAGGGCGGGTTGAACTACCTGGTCCTGAGCGACATGAAGAAAGACGGAATGTAAGAAACCTTAAAATTAAACGCTTCAAAGCTTCCAAGCCTCCCTGCCCAAGCTGGGGGGCTTTTTTATTTCCGTTTTTCAAGGCCGTCCTTATCGAATGAAGTTCAAGAAAAAAACAAGGACAACCCAAAAGAGAAAAACAACAGTGAGAGTTTTTAAAACCCGGGAAAGCACAGGTTTTTTTAAGTTCCTGAGTTTTTTTGAAAGGAAGGTCTTCAGTTCGTCGTCCAACGATTCATTCGGCAATATCAATGAAAAGCCGCGCTGGGTAACAATGGTCCAAAATTCCGGATATTTCCGAAAACCCTGGTAAAGTTGCCAAACCTTCTTGGAAGAAGACGATTCGGACTTGAAATATAAAAATTTATCCGTGAATTTCATCCGAATAAAGGGGTGTTTCATTTGTTTTATTTGAGAAACGGACTTTGAGTAGGATGAAGTAATCCTCCAAATAAGAGCCCCAAAGATGAATAGAGGCAGCCAGACGTCGGCGAAAATGATTGTCGGAGCGCGGTGTATTTTTATTTGGAGATAAAATTGAAAGAGAAAAACAAACAGTAACAGGGCAAAGTTCAAGAAGTAATCCCATTTTTGGTAAAAGAAAAGCTTGCGGAACAGCGACAGTTTTAACTCAATTTTGACTTCTCGGTTCATTCGGATATTTCCAGGATATTTAAAAATACCGTATTTTTTTTAACTTTAATCTTTAGAAATCTCGTTCGAACTGATCAAGGTGACGCCGGCGCGGGCCATGGCCTTGAGGGCCTTCTCCCCGTCGCCGGGCTTGGCGTTGACAGCCGCTACCGCATCCTCCACGACGAAGGTCTCAAACCCCAGTTTGTCCGCGTCCAGGGCGGTGGCCTTCACGCAGTAATCGGTGGCCAAGCCCGCCACGTAAAGCTCGTCCACTTGTTCCTTTTTGAGGAATTCAGCCAGGTTTGCGCTGGTGGATTCGAAGGCCGAATAACCGTCGTCCTTGTTCCGGGTCCCCTTGAGGAAGACCTTCTTGAGCTTGGAGGTGTCGAGCTTGGGGTGGAAGTCGGCGCCCTTGGTATCCTGCACGCAGTGGGGCGGCCATTTCTTGAAATGCACCGTGTCCTTGGGGTGCCAGTCCTTGGAGGCGATCACCAGGGGAAACAAGTCCATGATGCCGTTGATGACGGGCACGACCTTGTCCCCTTCCGGAACGGCCAGGGTGCCGCCGGGGCAGAAATCATTTTGGACGTCGACGATCAAAAGGGCTTTCATGGTTACCTCTAAAACTATTATTCCATGAATAAGCTTGGGAAACCTATCGGTTCAAGGGGAAATAACGGCGGTTTAGCGGAGAAAAAACGGGTTGGGGACCCTCATTAGAGCTTCGAATGCTCCTGGATGATCCGGCTCCGGAGGTCCATCAGTTTTTGGCTGATGCCCACCTTGTAGGTGTGGGGGTTCTCGAAGCGTTTGCGTTCGGGCGAGAGTTTGGCCAGGCGGTCCTGGGCATAAGCCGCCGCTTCCTTGACCGTAAAGCGGACCAGGCTCTTGCCCCCTTCCATCACCTTGAACAGGAGGTTCTCGGGGAAATACCGGGCCACCCGGCTCTTTTGGTCGGGCGAGGTGGGGTGGTAGATGGTCTCCACGCTTTTTTCCTCGTCCAGCAGGATGCCGTCGGCGTAAAAGAAGCCGTCCGGATCGGTATAACGGACGACTTTCTTCACGCCCGGCAGGGAGGTCTTGGCCAGGTTTTCGGAAACCTTGAGGGTGGGCTTGCCCTCGTAGGCCCCCAATTTGTAAACCCCGTCGAGGGCCGGGGAGTCCTGGCCGGTCAAAAGGCTGGTGCCCACGCCGAAGACGTTGATGGGAGCTCCCTGGTCCAGCAGGCTCTTGATGAGGTGCTCGTCGAGCTGGTTGGACGCCACGATCTTCACGTAATGCAGCCCCTCCTGGTCCAGCATGGCCCGGGCCCTTTTGCTCAAATAGGAAAGGTCGCCCGAATCCAGCCGGACCCCCGCCAGCCGGTGGCCCTTTTGTTCCAGTTCCTTGGCCACGATCATGGCGTTGGGCAGGCCGCTTTCCAGGGTGTTGTAGGTGTCCACCAGGAAGGTGCAGCGGTCCGGGTAGATCTCGGCGAATTTCCGGAAGGCCGCCAGCTCGTCGGGAAAGCTCTGGATCCAGGAATGGGCCTGGGTCCCGGAGGGGGAGAGGTCGTAAAGGAACGAAGAGTAGACGTTGGAAGTGGCCGTCACCCCGCCGACCATGGCCGCCCGGGAGGCCTGGATGCCCGCCAGGCCCTGGGAACGGCGCAGCCCGAAGTCCACCACCCGGCGGCCGGAAGCCGCCCAGACCATCCGGGAAGCCTTAGTGGCGATAAGCGACTCGAAGTTCAGGAAATTGAGCAGGAGGGTCTCGACGACCTGGGTTTCCAGGAAAGTTCCCTCCACACGGACCACGGGCTCCAAGGGGAAGATCACTTCACCTTCGCGCACCGAGTAAATCCGGCCCTTGAACCGGAAATTCTTCAGGTAGTCGAGGAAAGGTTTCTGGAAGCCCTGGCTGCCCAGGTATTCCAGGTCCTGGGCGTCGTAAGTGAAGCCTTCCAGGGCTTCCAGGAGGTCCGGAAGCCCGGCGAAGACCACATAGCCGCCCTTGAAGGGGTTTTCCCGGTAGAAGTAATCGAAGCTGGTGGGAGCCTCCGCCCTGCCGGAGAGCACGTAGCCCTGGGCCATCGTGAGTTCGTAGAAGTCGGTATAAAGGCCAATGTGGCGGGGAATGAGGGAAGACATGGGCCCATTATAGGGCCAAACAAGGGCGGGCGTTGGCGCCTTCGCGCCCTGGGTTCGAAGCTAGCGCGGCGCCGGCCGCTTCGGCACATCCTTCGGCTGTTCCATAATGATATCGATCGCGGCCAGGAATGAGAAAATAACGGTGAAGAAGTCGATCGTCAAGGCTGTGACATATACGGCGGAGCCGTAGGGGAATCCCATTAAAACGTAGCCAAGCATCCCCAGCGTGACGGCGGAACCGAACAAGACGAAGACCGCGAAGATCACGGGCGGCGGTCCCTGGCCGACGACCTTGCGGCGCCGGCCCGGATAGGTGGCCTGGAGATAGAGCATCGGCAGCCCGAAAAGCAGGCCCGAGCCCGGCCAAATCCATTTTTCCGGAAGGTCGTAAAGCGCCAGGAGCGCCGGCAGCAGCGCTCCCGCGGTCAAAATGAAAATATAGGTCATGACCGTTTTCGCGATGAACCGGTCCAGCGGCGACAACTTGGCCCCGGCCGCCTGCCGGACGGCCCATAAGAGCGCCGAGAAGCCCGCGAAGGTGATCATCAGGCCGGACAATGTGTACAAAAAAACCACGCCTTTGATTTCCATGGTTTGCCCTGCCTTAACTGTCGCCGGATGGTGTGGGAGAGATGCGTCCAAAGATGAAGTGACGTTGCGCCATTATAAAGCCAAACCTATTTCAGTGTCCTACCAACCGTGGGCGCTGACCCATTGGGGAAGGGCGGTGGTCAGTAAGGGAATATAGGTGATGGCGAAAACCATGCCGTGCAGGATCAGGTACATGGGAAGGACGGCGATGTAGACCTCGGTCATGGACTTCTTGAAGCGGTAGGACGACAGGAAAAGGTTGATGCCCAGTGGCGGGGCGATGAACCCCAGTTCCATATTGGCCAAAAAGATGATGCCCATGTGCACCCGGTCCACGCCGAAGGCGTCGGACATGGGCATAAGCAGCGGTACCACCACAACGATGGCCGCGAAAATCTCCAAAAGGCTTCCCACCACGATCAGCATCAGGTTCACCATCAGCAGGAAAAGCCACTGGGAATGCACGGTGTTGTGCACCCAGGCGGCCAATTGGTCCGGGATCTGGGCGTCCACCATGTCGTTGGTGAACCCCAGCGACACGCCCAGGATGAGGAGCACGCCGCCCACCAGGATGCCGCATTCGGTGATGACCTTGGGGACGTCGGAGAGCTTCATCTTGCGGTAAAAGAAGACCTCCACCAGGAAGGCGTAGAGGGCGGTCAGGGCCGCCGATTCCACCAGCGTCACCTTGATGGCGAAGAGGAAAAAAAAGACCACCAGGGGCAGGGCCAGTTCCCACTTGGCATCCCAGGCCGCTTCCAGGGCCTCGTTGTTTTCCTTTTGCACTTCCAACCTGCCGGCCAAGGGGTCCAGCAGCCATTGTTTGACCGGGGCGAAGAGGTTGCCGCAAAGGGCCAGGACGAAAACCAGGCAGGAGACCTGCACAAAGGTAATGGCTCCCACGCCCGCGGTGGCGGAGGGGGCGCCGCCCACCGAGGCCAAAACCCACCAAGCTATTTTTGAGAAAGCGCCCCAGCCGTAATCGGCCAGGGCCGTGAAGAAAGCCACCAAAAGGCCGATGCAAAGCCAAAGTTTCAGGGCCCTCAGGATGGAGTATTTCCCCAGGTTTTCCCTGGAGGCCTTCCAGATGCCCCAGAGGGCGGTCAGGAAAAGGAGGATCATGCCGGGGAAGAAACCGCCTAAAAAGAGGTCCTTGATCGAAGTGCCCGCCACCACGCCGTAAAGGATGACGGGAAGGCTGGGGGGGAAGAGCATCCCCAGGGAACCGGCGGAGGTCAAAAGGCCCAGGGCGTCCCGCTCCTTGTATTTTTCGGCCAAGAGGATGGGCATCAGCAGGCCGCCCAAAGCCAGGATGGTGACGCCCGAGCCGCCGGTGAAGGCGGTGAAAAAGGCGCAGACGCAGGCGGTCACGATGGCGGGCCCGCCCCGCAGGGAACCGAAGAAGGCTTCGAAGACGCGCAGCAAACGCTGGGAGGCGCCGCCCTCCGCCAGGAAATATCCCGTCAGGGTGAAGAGAGGGATGGTGGGGATGGTGGGGGAAACCACCATCCGGTAGGTTTCGGCCGGGATGGAATCAATGGGGGTGTCGGAGTTCCACAAAAAGATCAGGGCCGCGCCGCCGAGGACCAGGAAGACCGGCATGCCGAAGACCACGGCCACCATCAAAAGGCCGAAGCAACAGTAAAGGAAGGTCCACGAAGGATTGTGGATCATGGGCGCCAGGTAAGCCAACCAGCCGGCCAGCAGGAGCGTTACCAGCCGGCCGTGCCATTTGTCCGAGGAGCGCCAGATCATGCGGGCCAGGATCATGGCAAAACCCACGGGTATGAACATCAGGACGATCCATTTGGGCAGGCCCAGGGCGATGATGGAGTCCACGTCCCTTTCGATCATGGCGTAGTTCCAGCCCGCCTTGACGAGGTAAAGGGTGATGGCCGCGCCCAAGCCGGCGGTGATGATATGGGCGGCGGCCTTGAAGCGCTGGGGGACCATGGCGGCGGTGGTGGCCAGTTGCAGCAGCTTGCCCTCGCGCGCCGCAATGGCGCCCCCGAACATCATGATGGCCAAAACCGTGTGCTGGACCAGCCCTAGGGAGCCCGGGACGAGGACGGCCGGGAACCACGCGAAGAGGGCGTTCAGTTTGCGCGCCAGGATGTCCAAAAGCGGAAGGACCATCATGACCGCAAAGAAGAAGGTCAAAAGGAGGTTTTCGGGCGCGTGCCAGAAGGCCGGCTGGGACGGCGCCCCGCCGGGGTGGCCTTCCATGGCCATGGAGGATTCAGGGGATGGCTCGGGGGCCGCCTTGGGTTGGGGGTCCTTCGCGGGGGCCTGGAGTTTGGGCCGAAACCCTTTCGGCACTCGGCCGGCCAACGGGGGGTTGGCCGCCAGCGGGGCTTTACGGGAGCGTTTTACAGCCTTGGCCTTTTTCGCCCGCTTGCGGGGGGTCATTTTTCGGCGGATTCCTTGTGGGCGGCGCGGTACTCGTTACGGTATTTCATGGCAAGGTCCATCATGTCCTTCGGAATGACCGTTCCTTCGATCTGGGGATAGACGTTGGTGAACATTTTTTCCCACTGGTCGTACTGGTCGGGCGTGACATCCTCCACCACCAGGCCGTGCAGTTTCATGGTGTCGATGGCCTTCTCCTCGCCGGTGCGGATCTCGTCCTTGAAACGCACCCCGGCGGCGGCGGCGGCCTTCAAGAGCGCGGGCCGGGCCGAAAGGGGGATCTTGTTCCAGGCCTTGGTCGTGATGATGGTGGCCCCCACCAGGGGCGCCCATTTGAGGCTGTTCATGTGGGGGGCCAGGGGGAACCATTGGAAGGAAAGCGCCGAAAGAGGCGTGGTATCGAAGGAATTAATGAGGCCGGTCTGCAAATTCGGCAGGATGTCGGTGACGGCCAGGGGGATGGGCGAATAGCCGGCGGACTTCCAGATGTTCATGGTGTCCGTATCGTTGCCCCAGACAAAGAATTTGGCTTTTTTCAAATCATCGGGCGTCATGATGGGGTCCTTGCCGAAGAACCGGACCCAGCCCGCTTCACCCCAATTGAGGACCTTGAAGCCCTTGGCTTCCATTTGCTTTTCCAGCATGGGCTGCATCTTCTTGCGGACGTAGTCGCTTTCGGCGTAGCTCTTGTACATCATCGGCACGGAAAGGGCCTGCACGCCCTTGTCGATCTGGGCCAGCCCCACCACGGTAAAAACCCCCATCTGGATCTGGCCGATGCGCATCTTGCTGACCATGTCGGGCTCGTCGCCCAGCTCGCCGCCGGGGTAGATCTGCAGTTTCACGCCGGACGTTTTCCACTGCTCGCCCATGTCCTGCATGATGTTGTCCCAGACCGTGCCCTTGGGCGCCAGGGTGCCCAGTTTGAGGGTCACAGCGGCCTCCTGGGCCCTGGAAACCTGGGCCAGCCCCGCCACCAGGATTAAGACCGCCATCAGCCGGAATTTTTTGATCGAATGAGCCACAGTTTCCTCCCAAACAATATTGAACGAGCTATTTTGAAATGGAACCTTTTCGTTTCGTACGTTTCGAGATACTCAAATTCCACAGGAATTTGAGTATGGCAGCCTGCATTCAAGGTTCCTATTTACTTTTCAGCAGCCTGCCAATTACTTCGAGAATATCACGTCCATTTTATCAACCCGGGACAGGAGCCATTTGGCCCGTTTTTGATAAATGAGGTTTTCCAAACGCCAGGCCGGTTTCTTGTCCACGTCGATGGCCAGGGCTTTGGTCAGCATTTCGGTAAACTCGTCCTGATTGTGTTCGGCTTCGTCGATGTTTTCCGCGTAGTTGATGTAAGTCGAGGCGTCCTGCCCGTGGTTGAGTTCCAGCGCCCGTTTGAAATGCTGCTTGGCCTTTTCCAGGGAGCCGCCCGGCTTGCTGGCTTCGTAAGTGACCAGGAAGGTTTCCAGGGCGCCTTCGTCATAGTCGGGATCCAGCGCATAGGCGCGGTCAATGAGGGCTTCGGCCTCGCCCCGGTCGGCCAGCAGGTCCATATCGTTCTTATCCATATTTATGGCCGCGATCCAGGAAAGCCCCGTCCAATAGAGGAGGTCCATGTCGTCCTTGCTGGTTTCGGCAATGGCGCCCTTCAGGTCCTTGGACAGTTTTTCGGAAAAATGGCCGTGCTTCACCTCCAGGCCCCGCAAGCCATAGTCCCGCGCACGGACATAGAGTTGCTTGGCCCGCATTTTCATTTCGCGGGATTGGGGGTAGCTTTCGTCCTCGATATATTCGGCGTTGGATTGGACAAAGGCATAGCTGTATTCGGTGAAGCTCTTGCAAAGGGTGGTCAACAGGCCCACGTGGTGGGGCGTGGCGGCCAGGATGGATTCCATGAATTTCAGGCTGAAGGGGATCGCGTCACCGACCAACTGGGGGTCGTTGTCCGAGGACCAGGTATCGCCCTGGCCGGCCAGCCCGTCCGCGACCGAATTCACGGCCATGTCCTTGATGAAACAGCCGTTTAAAAGGGGAGCAAGGCCCAATAAAAGGGTAAACAGGAAGAACAGGGATTCTGGTTTTTTCCGCATTTCGTTACCTCTCCCCCAAGCTTTGAGTTCTTAAAACAGGGGGGGTGTTTTACTCCGAAGGGCCAGAGAGGTCAATCCTCTAAAAAAGCCGCCAAACAGTGTGAATTATATGGTTTTTAAGAAATCCGTGGGGAAATAAGGTGAAAGCCTAAAAAAACGGGAATGAATGGATTTTAAGGGGTTTTTAGGCGGGCTGATACGAAGGCGGGAGGGGCATAAAAACAAACAACCGGACGGTGAACCGCCCGGTTGTTTGGAAAAAACAGGCTTCTTAATTTGAAGAAGACGCGGCAGGTGCCGCGGCCGTGGAAGGGGCATCCCCGGTGGACGAACCACCGGCCGCGTGGGCGGCATTGGCGTCGGTTTCACCGTCGTTCTTATCGTCATGGATGGCCTTGGAGTTGTCATCCAACATTTGTTTCAACTGGTTGTATTGGTCGTCCGAGATTTTTTTTTCACCGCCTTGCTTGTCCTGGGAGGCGTCGGATTTGAACTGGGCCCGCACGGCGTCCACCTTGGCCTTCAAATCCTTGGCTTCGGCCTTGGTGAGTTTCTTGGACCGCAAGCCGTCGCGGATGCGGTTGTACTGGTTCTTGATGCGCGCCGCGACCACTTTTCCGGGATGGGCCGGGACAGCCGGGGCCGACGAGGCGGCAGGGGTGTTGTTTCCCGTGGTGGTATTGTCCTGGGCGAAAGCCAGGCCCGTGAAGCCGGCCAGCAAAACCGAAACAACCAACGACAATAAACGTTTCATAACCTTCCTCCTCAAGATGATCGCAGACCCAAGCTGCGTCCTAGGGATTAGACGGGTCGGTGGCCCGGAAGTTCCGGATCCGGGAGGATTTTACTTCCGTGAAAAGAAGGAAATCGGGAAATAAAAAAACGGCCCGGCTTTTGGCCGGGCCGTTCAAACGTAAGACGAAAACTTTACGTTGGTGCCGCCAGCAAAATTACTTGGTGGTAGCGGGAGCCGCGGGAGCCGGGGTGGTACCGGGCTTCTTCTTTCCGTGGTGTTTCTTGTGGCTTTTCTTCGGGGCAGGAGCGGTGGAATCATCCGCCATGGCCAAACCCGAAACCGAGAGAGTGAACAACGCAGCCAAAACCATCAACAAAGTCTTCTTCATTCTCGCCTCCTTAAAGTGGTGAAAAAGTAGTTTTAAGCTACTTGGTTTTAGACGCAAAATCCAATTAAAAGGTTTCAGGCTAAAACCCCGGCAAGGATTTCCGTTTTCCCCTCCGAAAAATTAACCGGAAGCGCCATTGACAATTAACCGACCGGTAGGTAAGTTAATCCACCCTATGGCCAAAACCGTCAACGAACAAAAACATAAGGACCAGCGGATGCGGCTCCTGTCGCACGCCCGGCGCCTGATCGCCAACCAAGGCTTCAAGGAAACCAGCATGTCGCAGATCGCCAAGGCCTGCAAGGTGACCAAGGCCGGCCTCTACCATTATTTCGAGAGCAAGGAAGACATCCTCCTGGCCATCCTTGGCTGTTACCAGGAAGAGAACGAAGATCTCCAGAACCAATTGGCCAAGGCCGGGAACATCGAGGAAGTCCTCCATGCCATCGCCAAAAACCACCTGGAAAGGATGAGCCAGCCGTCCCAATTGGAGTTCGTGAAGATCCTGGTCAACGAAGCCATGACCAACCCTGGCGTCAAAAAGTTTTATTTAAAGTTCATCAAGGAATCCTTGGTGACGATCACGCGGGACATCCTTTCCCCTTTCCTCAAAGGAAAAATGGGGGAGGTTGAAACCCGGCGGACTTATTTCCAGTTCGTAGCCGCCCTGGCCCACTACACCTGGCAGGTCAAAATGGTGGGCGGTCTTTCGGACATCATCGGGGACGACGAATCCTACATCCGGCTTTTGGCGAAGGTTTATGCGAACCAGTTGATGAATGGATGAAATGTAACCGTCCTTGGGCTGTTACGGTTGGTTACATTTCGTTACACAGTTTGTCTATAGATGATGGGCCTAGGGCCCAATAATGAAAACTGCGTGACCCTCATTTCTTTTCACGGCGCAGGGCGCCGATTCGAAAATGGGAATGGGGGAACACAGCTCATCTTTAATAAAGGGCCTTCGGCCCAATAATGTTGTATCGAGTAAAACTTGGAGAGGGATATGAAAAAGCATTATGCCGGTGGCTTGGCGGTTTGGTTGGCGGTAGGCGCAGCCTGCGCCCAGGGAACCCTGGGCCTGGAGGACTACCTGGGCCAGGTAAAGGCCAAGGGCCCGGATTACCAGGCCGCCCAATCGGCCGTGGAAGGCTACGAGAAACAGTCCCACCAACAGGACCTGACCTATTCGCCCCAATTGGTGGCAAGTTATAACCATCAGGATGATAAAGAACAGCAAAACAATCCCTTTTTAGGGCCGGAGACGCAAATGGATTCGGCCGGGATATCCCTTACCAACAAATTGCCGTTCGGACCCTCGATCGCCGTCGGCTATTCCTTGTTAAATACCAATACTCAATTGCCGGCCTTTTATACCAGCCCCCAAGCGGTTTCCTTTTTTCAAGGAGCCCTTCCCTTAATATCTTATTACCAGATCAGTCCCGTGGTTTCGCTGTCCGTCCCCTTGTTCAAGGACTTCGGCGGGGCACAGACCTCCGCCGGGGTGAAGATGGTGCAATACCAACTGGAGTCGGCGGCCCAAAATTCCGCCTTCCAGCGCGACCAGGTCCTCTTCAACGCGAAGGTCGCCTATTGGGCCCTGGCCTTGGCGCGGGAATCGGTGGTGATCCGCCAGGACAGCCTGGACCGCACCCAGAAGATTTGGGAATGGACCCAGCGCCGCGTGGCGCGAAACCTGGCCGACCCGCCCGACGCCCTGCAGGCCGAAGCCTCGGTCAAGCTGGCCGCGCTGGATTTGCAGATGGCCCAGGAGAATGAAAAATCCGCCCGGCTGTCCTTCAACCGCCTGCGCAACCAGCCGGACGACCAGGTTACCGAGTCATTGGAAACCCTGGAAGATTCCCTGGCCCGCGCCAGCGCGCCGATTCCCGAAACCCTGCCGGACCGGCTGGATTTAAGGGCGGTGGAGAAAACCGCCGACCAGCAGAAAGCCACCTTCGACCAGGCCTACCAGAACATCTATCCCGACATCACGGCCATGGCCTCCTGGCGGGGGAACGGGCTGGACCCCAGTTTCGGCACCGCCAATGAGGTGGCCTTCGGCACCGACCACCCCACCTGGACGCTGGGCGCCCAATTCACCCTTTCCCTGGACGTCTTCACGGCCCAGCGCACCGCCGACGGCTACCAGAAGAACTACCAGAGCGCCCTGGAAAACCTGGCGGACAAGCGCCTGGAAGTGGCCAAGGAGTGGAAGGACCTCGAGAACCATATTTCGGACGTGCAAAAGCGCCTGGACATGGCCACCGAGATCGAGGGAATCCAGAAGAACAAGGCGGACCAGGAAAGGCAGCGGCTGGAATACGGCCGCACCACCGAGTTCCAGCTTTTGTCCTTCGAGAACGACTATTCGCTGGCCCGTTTGAACAAGCTATCCCTCGTTTTAGAAAAGCTTTCCTACCTGGCCCAGGCCCAGTGGTGGCTGGCCGGTGAAACAGAAGAAAAGGAGTAAGTCATGAACCTTCCCAAACTCGCCATCGAGCGTCCCGTCTTCATCACCTGCGTGGTCATCCTCATCATGGTCCTGGGCTACATGGCCTCCCAGTCCCTGGGGGTGGACCTTTTTCCCGACACCAGCTTCCCCTTCGTCTCGGTGACCACGCCCTACAAGGGCGCGGCGCCGGAGGAAATCGAGACCCAGATCTCCAAGCCCATGGAGGAGCAGTTCTCCACCCTGCAGGGCGTGAAGAAGGTCTATTCGGTGAACCAGGAGGGCTTCTCGGTGGTGACCGTGCAGTTCACCCTGGAGACGGACAGCAAGGACGCCGAGCAAAGGGTGCGCGACCGCCTCTCCTTCGTGCGGCCCCAGCTGCCCAAGGACATCGACGAGCCGGTCATCCAGCGCCTGGACCCCTCGGACCAGCCGGTCATGATCGTGGCGCTCGATTCCACCTTGCCGGCCTACCAGGCCTATGACCTGGCGGACCAGGTGGTGAAGCCCCAGCTTTCCCAGGTGGACGGCGTGGGCGTGGTGGACATCTTCGGCGGCGCCAAACGGGAAATCCGCGTGGAACTGGACCGCAACAAGCTCAACGCCTACCGCATCAGCGCCACCTCGGTGGCCAACAACATCGGCCTCAACGGCCAGAACGTGCCCGTGGGGAAATTCGAGACCAACGGCCAGAATACCCTCTTCCGCTCGGTGGGCGAGTACAACGACCTGGAACGCCTGAAGCATACCGTCGTCAACTTCCTGGGCTCGGACGTGCCCATCACGGTGGACAAGATCGGCCAGGTGGTCGACAGCACCGAGGACGCCCAAAATTACAGCTCCCTCAACGGCAAAGCCTCGCTCTTCCTCAACATCCACAAACAGTCGAAGGCCAACACGGTGGCGGTGGTGGACGGGGTGCTCAAGGCCATGGGCCACATCAACGACGTCCTGAAGACCCACGCCGGCAGCCCCCACATCTCCCTGGTGCGGGACGACGCCAAGTTCGTGCGCCTGAACCTGGAGGACGTGCGCAACACCATCGCCATCGGCATCACCCTGACCGTCCTGGTGGTCTTCGTGTTCCTCGGTTCGGCCCGCTCGACCCTCATCACCATCACCTCCTTGCCCGTGTCGCTCCTGGGCGCCTTCATCCTGATGAACGGCATGGGATTCACCTTGAACCTCATGACCCTGCTGGCCCTGTCGCTGGCCGTGGGGCTCCTCATCGACGACGCCATCGTGGTGCGGGAGAACATCTGGCGCCACATGGAGGAAGGGGAAGAACCCAAAAAGGCGGCCTTGAACGGCACCCTGGAAGTGGCCATGGCGGTGGTGGCGACCACCTCGGTGGTCATCTCCGTTTTCTTACCTATTGCATTCTTAAAAGGCACGGTCGGCCAGTTCTTCCGCCAGTTCGGCATGACGGTGTGCTTCGCCATGGCGGTCTCGCTTTTCGAAGCCATGGTCATGGGCCCCATGCTGTCGGCCTATTGGGCCAAGGGCGGGAAGCAGCAAAGACTCCCCTTCCTCCAATGGTTCGACAACTTCCAGACTTTCCTGGAGAAACAATATGAAAGGCTCATCACCTGGTCGGTGAAGGACAAGGGTTCGGCTTTCGTCAGCAACCGCTTTATCGTGCTGTTGGTGGCCCTCGTCATCTTCTTCGTGAGCCTTTTCGTGGGGGTCAAGTTCGTGCCCTTCACCTTCCTCCCCAACGGCGACAACGGGGAGTTCCAGGTCAGCCTCAAGGCCGCGCCCAACACCTCCCTGGACACCATGCGGGACCTGACCGACAAGATCAGCGCCATCATCCGCCAGCACAAGGAAATCGCCCTGACCAGCGAAGTGGTCGGGGACACCCAGGGGAACGACAACACCAGCCTCATCTACGCCAAGCTCACGCCCTGGCAGACCCGCAAACTCACCACCTCGGACCTGAAGGACATCACCCGCAAGGACCTGGCCTCCTACCACGACGAGATCCAGCCCCAGGTGGCGGACCGCGACCTGGTGGCCAACCAGGCGCCCTTCAACCTGGTCCTGGCGGGGGACGACTACCAGACCCTCCAGCCCCTGGCCAACAAGCTCTTGGACCAGATGAAGTCCATCCCGGGCCTCACCGACATCACCACCAACTACGACGGGGGCAAGGCCGAGTTCCAGGCGGTGTTGGACCCGGTGCGGTGCCGCCAATTGGGCGTCCTGGGCACCGAGGCGGGCAACGAGCTGAGGACCCAGATTGAAGGCAACGTGCCCGCCAAGTTCCGGGAGAACGGCCTGGAATACGACATCCGGGTGCGCGCCCAGGAGGACCAGCGCAATTTGCAGAAGGACTTCTACAACGTCTGGGTGCCCAATACCAACCACCTGCAGGTGCGCCTGTCGGACATCGCCAGCCCGGTCACCACCGAGGGGCCCAACAAGATCAACCGGCTCAACCGCCAGCGTTACATCATGATCTCGGGCCAATTGGGCAAGGGAGGGGCGCTCCAATCCATCCGCATCGCGGCGGAGAAGATGGTCAAGGGCATGAACCTGCCGGCGGGCGTCACCTACAGCTTCATCGGCCAGTCGGAGGACATGCAGGACCTGTTGTCCAGCATGCTCATCGCGGTGGGCCTGGCCCTGCTCTTCACCTACATGATCCTGGCCAGCCTGTACGAATCGCCCATCCTGCCGGTGACCATCATGGTCTCCATCCCCCTGGCCATTGTGGGCGCCTTCGTGCTCATGGCCCTGACCCACCAGACCATGAACATCTTCAGCATGATCTCCATGATCATGCTCATGGGGCTGGTCACCAAGAACGCCATCCTGTTGGTGGACTATACGGTCCAAATGGAACGCAAGGGCGTCCCCCGCGACGAGGCCATCCGGCGGGCGGGGGTCATCCGCCTCCGGCCCATCCTCATGACCACCCTGGCGCTGATCGTGGGCATGCTGCCCACCGCCCTGGCCCTGACGGAGGTCGCCAAGTTCCGCCAGTCCATGGGCGTGGCGGTCATCGGCGGGCTTTTGAGCTCCCTTTTCCTCACCTTGCTGGTGGTGCCCTCGGTTTACGGCTACGTGGACGACTTCCGGCTTTGGCTCCGCCGGGTTTTCCTCGGTGACCGCGGGAACGGGTCGACAATGAAGCTAAGCCCGAACGGAAACGGACGGAAGGGCAAGCTCCAGCTCCGGAAAGAACTGACTTACAAATAAGCCGTTCATCGGCCCGCGGAGCCCGTCCCAGAATCCCCGGTAAAAGGTAGATTCCAGGCCTTTTGCCGGGCCCCCTTGTTTCTTTACAGCCCCGGTACAGTCCTTCTTATAATGCTCCTACTTTAAGAGGCCGGAGCATCCCATGAACCGATCTGTTTGGATTTCCCTGTCGTTGTTTGGAATTTTCGCCTTGGCCCTTTTGGCCTTGCCCGCCTGCGATTCCACCGACCACCCCGTGGCGCCGGGCCAGGAAGCCCGAAGCGCTCCCAGCGCCCCTTGCTCGGGGGTTTTTGGAAATAATACGGTTGGAACAGCTTTTACAGGTGTCACCGACTTGTTTTTTTACCCGGTTGTTTCGGCCGCGGTTTCAACCCTCACCCAAATTTCGGTTTATACCTCCTCCACCAGCGCCGTAACTTACGAGGCCGGGGTTTATTCCAATAACGGCACCCAGCCCTGGAACCTTTTGGCCGAAACGGGACCTCAAACCGTCAGCGCACCAGCCACCCTTTGGAATACAGCCACCCTCGACCATGCCATAGCCCTTTCGGCCGGAGTCACCTATTGGCTGGCTTATGAAGCCACCCCCGCCAACAGTGCCCGGGATAATTCCGCAGTTATCGCCTATTGTTACCAACCCCAAGGAGCTTTCGGCACCCTGGCCCCCAGTTTCACGGGCACGGTTTCCAGTGGGTTTATTTTTTCCGTCTACGGGATCACCTGTCCCTAAATTGGCTTTTTCCGCCCGAGTGAATCTTATTCGAGGGTTTTCATGGACTCCAGCCGCCTGAGTGAACGCCATGTGATGGTCAAGGAACAGCTGGAGAAAAGGGGGATCCACAACCCCTGGGTTCTCCAGGCCATGCTGGACATCCCCCGCCATTTTTTCATCCCTGAATCCCAACACATGAAGGCCTACGACGATGGACCCCTCCCCATCGGCCAGGACCAAACCATCAGCCAGCCCTACATCGTGGCGGCCATGATTGAAGCCATCGATCCGGAACCTTCCCACCGCGTATTGGAAGTGGGCGTGGGAAGCGGCTATTCGGCGTCGGTGCTGCGGCGCATTGTGCAGGATGTTTACGGTATCGAGAGGAACCCGGTATTGTTGGAGGAAGCCAAAAAGCGGATCGAGAAGCTAGGATTGGGCCATGTGAACCTGAAGGAAGGGGACGGCACCTTGGGCTGGCCGGAGGC
>JAJPJW010000032.1 GCA_021324075.1 Pseudomonadota bacterium
GGGATTGTAATAGGCCGTGGGGACGAAATTGGACCTCAGGTCGATCCCCGCCAGCGCGCCCGCTCCCCCGCCGCCGCCGCGTTCCTGGCCTTTTTCACCGAAACTGCGCTGGCCGATGACCCAAAGCCTCGAATCGGAGGTCAGGATCTGCAGGGGCCTGGGGCCGTAAAAGGTCTCGAAGGGGTTGGGGGTTTCATACCCCGTCAGGGACAGCACGCCCTCGTCGACCACAAAGACCGCCATCTCGCAGGGCGCGCCTTGGCCCGCCTCGTCCAGGGCTTGGAGGCTGAGGTTCACCTTCTGTCCCGGACGGTAGTCGTCCTTGTCCGCCTTCACCTTCACGGAAAGCCGGCGTCCCCCCGGATTCACCTTCAGGCTGACATAGCCGAATTTGGCCTGGGGCTTGGCCAGGTCCAGCCCCTCGTCCGAATATTGGGGCGGTTCGGAGCGTCCCTTGACCAGCATGACGCTGACATAGACGTTGGGCAGGCATTTGTCGGTGATAGGCACGGTGATGAAGTCCGCCCCGCCCGCCAGGTTGGTGGTCCAATGCTGCAGGATGGTCTCCCGCTCCAGCGAAACCATGGCGTGCGATGCGTCGTAGGGCGACTTGACCATGATGCGGGCCGTGTCACCGGGTTTGTACTCCTTCTTGTCGGGCACCAGTTCAATGATGTCGTTGTCCTCCCGCGCCCACCAGGCTTCACCCTGGCCGGCCACGTAAAAATAGGAGCCGCCTTCGGTGGGCCGGCCCTTGCCGTCCGCGGCCGAGATGGTCAGGTAATATTCACCCGTGGTCTTGGGCTGGTAGCTGAAATCCAGCGGGCCGTCCTTGGAGGTGATGGTCCATTCCTTTTCCACGCTGTCCTTCTCCTCCGAATACCACTGGAGCCTTCCGCCGAAACCCGCCTTCTCCGTGGAAATCCACTGGTGGAGCACCATCTGCACCTTGAGGGGGACTCCGGCCACCGGGGCCCCTTCGGGGGTCACGCAGACAACGTCCGCCGTCCAGGACTTGCCTTTTTCAATGAAGGTGGTGGAGGGCTTGATGCCCACGTAGAGGGCGGACTTGTGGACCACCACCGACGAATGGGCGAAAAGCTTCTGCCGGTCGGGGGAAGTGACGCTGGCTTCCAGCACCGCCTCGAAATCCCCGTCGAAATCCGAGCCGTCCAATTTGGCCGAGGCCTCGGCATCACCCTTGTCGTCCAGCTTGCCCGAGCCGGCCGTGGCGTTGCGGTTCGCGTTGTTCCAATGCTGTTTCCACCAGCCGGAACCGAACTCGTAATCCTCCCAATGGGGGGGGACGAACCGGGTGGGGGTCAGGTTCACCGTGGCTTCGTAATTCGCGCCCGCCATGGGCGCCCCGAAGAGGTACCAGCCTTCGACCTTGGTCTTGAGGGTGTCGCCTTCCATATAGGAATCCTGGCTGGGGATGGCCTTGACCTCGAAGGCCGCCGGTTTGTAGTCCTCGACCCGGAAGGATTGGAAAAGCTGAAGTTCGTTGGTCTCCTGTTTTTTGCCGTTATCCACCGTTAAATTCCACTCGCCCGTCCGGGCCCCGGCGGGAATAAGGTAATCCAGGTGGAAGGTCCCCATGGCGTTGAGGGTGACCGCCTGGCCCAAGGCTTCCTGCCCTGAAGGGTCCACCAGCTTTAAATGGACGTTTTTGACCCCCGGGAGGGCCCAGTCGCCCTGCGCGAGCTTGCGGAGGATACCCTTGATGTGCACCGTTTCGCCCGGGCGGTAGACCCCCCTTTCGGTGAAGAGTGAGCCGTGGAACTGGCGGGAGGCGGGGGTGTCGTCCCACTGGATGTTGAACCTCCAGGGATCGATGCCGCCCCGCATGGCGGTGGAAAGGAAGGCCGTGCCTTCCTTATGGTGGGCGAAGACCCAAAGGGCGGGCCTTTCGTTTTTCCATTCGGTGATGCCCAACTGGCGCCATCCCGGAAAATCGGCGAAACCGTCCTTGTCGGTCAGTCCCTTCCAGAGCACCTTGTTGGATTCCCCCCTCACTTCCACGGGGACGCCCTTGGCAGGCGAGCCCGATTTAAGGAAGGTAATGAAGGCCAGGGAGGAATCGGGCGAGGTCTTGAGGGTGATCCCCAGGGGCGTGATGTTGTCCACGGCGCGGAAGGTCTGGTTGTTGTAGGTCATTTCGGCGAAGGCTGTCCCGCCGTTTTGGCCGCCCCCGGGCAGGGCTTCGTCCAGGTCGATATAGGACCGGGCGCGCAGGTTTTTCTCGATCTGCGGCTGCCAGGGCCTGTTCACGGTGAAGGAAAGGATGTCGGACAGGGTCACGGGCTTGGCGCGGAGCCGGCCTTGATTGATGTTTTCCTCGCTGTAATCCCCTTCGTCGTCCCCATCCCCTTCTTCATCGTCGTAATACCCGTACCATTTCCAATTGAGGGCCTTGATGAGCGGGATCACTTTGTCGTCCGGCACGGGCGCCAGCTTCATGGGGACATCCGTGACGTTCATGCTGGTCACCGGGAGGCGGTGTTTGAGGTAGGATTCCAGGATTCCAAAGCCCTGCGTCATGGCGAGCCGGGCGCAGCGGTCGCCGGAAGTGAAACCGAAGGACGTGTTGTCGTCCAGGACGTTCCCGAAAATGTCCTTCAACCCGCTTTGCAGGGTGACTTTGCAATAAGCGTTGGGGGAGAGGTTCGCGCCTTGCAGGAAATAAACCACCTTCCCGCCGATCCTATCCCGCTGTTTTTCGCGGACCGAACCGGTGTCCACCGGCCTGCCGCCACAGTCGACGGTCAGGTGCGAGGCGAGGTCCTTGGTGTCCACCGGATTGGAAAAAGCGAGCTCGATGTTTTGCGACTCGACGCAGCCGCCCGAAGGTTCAGAATGGTCGAGAAGGGCGAAATTGCCCAAAGTGGAGAACTGGATCACCCGGTCCGAGGCCAGCCCCACTTCACCGCCCAGGCTGGGGAACCCCCTTTTCAGGGTCAGGTAATAGGATTGGCCCACTTTCAACCGCTCGGCCGGCTCATAGACCAGGATCGAGTGGGGGATTTCCTTTTGTTGCAGGGCCCAATAAAAGCCCTCGGATTTTTTCAACTCTTCCTGGGTCGGGTAGCGGGCCGTCAGGGAGACCGGGCTGCCGGCCTCGTTCTTCACCCACTCCGAAAGGGTGGTCGAGCCCAAGGCGGCCTGTGGATCCACGTCCATATTGAATGCGACGATGATCAGCGGGTCCAGCCCCACCCATCCCTCCTGGTCGAAGGGGCGGCTTTCCCTTACTTGGAGCCTCAGGGTGTTGAATTCCCATTTGACATCGTCCTCCAGCGCCGCGCCGGAAACCTGGGACCGGGTTCCCTTGGGGATCAGCACGGAATAATGGCGGGCGTCCGGCAAGGGCTTGGCCGGCACGAAAACCACCGTGTTGGTTCCCCGCCAACTGCAGGTCCCGTCGAGGGCAGGCGTAAATTGGAAGGGGCAAAAGCTCGACATGGTCTTGGCGTCCGTCAGGTTGACCATGGGTTGGCTGAAGGTGACGGTAATTTCAGTGATGGGGCCGGGCGCATTATTCTCTCCCACGGGGCTTTTCTGAAGCACCTGGAGGGGCACGTCGGCCGCCTGGGGAAGGGTCGCGGGCAAAAGGAGCAGAAGCAGGGATATGGCAAGACGCAGGACGGCCGGACGGTTCTTTTTCATAGGGCTCTCAATATGAGGATTTAAAGACCGGGACAGTATAAAAAGAATTATCGGGCCCGGCTATTTTCAAAGACGTTAAAATTTCTCCAAGTAAAATCCATGGCGGGAAGGTTTCCCCGGCGGGTAAAGGGGCCAATTCCTTTGAAATCAGGGGAAAAACTTAAAGGAACTACTGCCAGCCCAAAAGGGTGAAAATCCATTCACAAAGGCCCGCCACCAGGGCGGAAGCGGGGATGGTGAGGACCCAGGCCCAGACGATCCGGCCTGCCACGCCCCAACGCACGGACGAAAAAGACGTGATGCTACCCACTCCCATGATGGAACCCGTGATGGTATGGGTGGTCGAGACCGGGATCCCCATATAAGTCGCCATGAAGATCGAAAAGGCGCCCCCCGTTTCCACGCAAAAGCCGTCCACCGGCCGGAGTTTGGTGATGCGCTGGCCCATGGTCTTCACAATGCGCCATCCGCCCGTCATCGTGCCCAGTCCCATGGCGGCGTAACAGCAAAGGATGATCCACCAAGCGATATCCTTGCTGTCGCCACGGTAGGCCCATGCCGGCTGGTTGCCCGCCACCAGTAGGGCCACGATGATGCCCATGGTTTTCTGGGAATCGTTGGCGCCATGGCTCAAACTGCACAGGGCCGATGAAAGGAACTGCCCCTTGCGAAAAATGCCGTTGATGAAGGCGGGCGATTGGCGGTGGAAAATATTGGCCATCAGCACCATCAGCAAATAACCCAAAAAGAAACCCACGACCGGCGAAACTACGATGAAGAGGATGGTCTTCCTGAACCCCGCCAGGATCAGAACCTTCCAGCCAGCATGCACCACCGCCGCGCCGCCGAACCCTCCGATGAGGGCGTGGGAGGAGCTGCTGGGCAGTCCGTAATACCAGGTGATGAGGTCCCAGAAGATGGCGCCGATCAAAGCCGCCAGGATGACGTAAACGGTGATGCCCGATGGGTCCACCATTCCCTTCCCCACGGTGTTGGCCACGTGGGTTCCGATGACAAAGGCCGCTACGAAATTGAAAAAGGCCGCCCAGAGCACCGCCTTGGTTGGCGACAGGACCCGGGTGGAAACCACCGTGGCGATGGAGTTGGCGGCGTCGTGGAAACCGTTGAGGAAGTCGAAGGAGATGGCCACAAGGACAATGACGCCGATAAGTGCGGTTTGGGAGGTCATGGCGGGCCTAGGCGTTTTCCAGCACAACGCCTTCAAGAATATTCGCTACGTCCTCGCAGCGGTCGATGGCGGTTTCGACAGCTTCGTAGATTTCCTTCCACACAATGACCTGGATTGCGTTTTTTTCCTCTTTAAATAGCTTGGCGATGGCGGCATCCCGGATGGCGTCCCCGTCGTTTTCCAGTTTGTTGATCTCGATGCAAATTTTGACGATCTGCTGGGCGTTCTTCATGTCCCGCAAGCATTTAACCGCCTTCTGGAGCTCCAGGGTGGAATGGTGGAGAACCTTGGCCAGTTCAATGAGGTCAGCCGGGATCTCGGTGACCCCGTAAAGGATCATCCGCCTCGCCCCTCCATCGATGAGGTCCATGATGTCGTCCATGAGGGTGATGAGCTTGTGGATCTGATCCCTATCGATGGGGGTGATGAAAGTGCGGTGGAGCATCTCCACCGTATGGTGGGTAATATCGTCGGCTTTGTGCTCGATGTCCTTGATCCGGCGGACCTTGGCCGGGGCGTCTCCGAAATGTTCCAGCATTTGGACCAGGGCCTGGGATCCTTCCACACAGGTGGCCGCATGCTGGTCAAAAACGTCGAAAAAGCCGAATTCCTTGGGGATCAAGAAGCCGAACATAGTCCCTCCGTTTGTTACAACCGTGTTAAAGCGGGGAGAGATTGCCACAATACGAGGGGAAGCGTCAATGTTAAAAGGCCCGCTGCACTGTTCGCCAATATTCGCCAATAAATGGGACGAAAGCCCCAAAAAGAGAACAGTGTTACCCTCATTACCTCGTATCGGGCGGCGCCCGATTTTCAATAATGTCAACGAGGGTACAAATAGTGGCAAAAGGCCCTTCCGGGCCGCAGAGCGGGGTTTATTAACCTTACTTTAACCAACAGTTCACAAGCCCCTTTCCACCTACCCGGTAATTTAGTCTTCGAACCATGCGAATCGCTTACTTTACCGAGAGCCTCCCCCCTTTGACCGACGGCGTGGCCCGGACCTACACACGGCTCGCCGAAACCCTCAACCGCCGGAAGATCGACTTTCTCTTTTTCGCTCCCGTATTGCCGAAGGAACAGGAACCCTGGCGGGGACGGGTGGTTTCGGTTCCCTGGGTGCCCTTTCCCCTTTACCGCTATTACCGGGTGGGACTTCCGAACCCCTTCCGCCTGACCCCTATCCTGGACAAATTCCGGCCCGACCTCATCCAGGTGGCGGCTCCCACGCCCATGGGCATTTTCGGCCAGCACTACGCCTTCAAACACAACATCCCGCTCGTTTCCAGCTATCACACCCATTTCGTGGATTACTTTCCTTATTACCACGTCAATTGGGCCATCAAGTGGGGGTGGGACTACATGCGGTGGTTCTACAACCGCACCCAGGCCACCTTCGGCCCCAGCAATGACACCCTATCGGAACTGAAGAAACGGGGATTCAAGAACTTGGAACTCTGGCCCCGGGGCATCGACCGCACCCGTTTTTCCCCGCGTTTGCGCAGTGAGGCCCTGCGGAAGAAGTTGGGATGCGGCAAAGAAAAGCTGTTCCTCTTCGTTGGCCGCATGGTGCAGGAAAAAGGGCTGGATGAATTATCCCAAGCGGCCTCGGCCTTAAGGAAACAGGGTTATAAGTTCCACCTGGCCTTTGCCGGGGATGGCCCCTACCGGAAAGTCATGGAAGAACGGCTTCCCCAGGACCACTATTTCGGTTTCATCCAAGGCCGGGAACTTTCCGAACTTTACGCCTCATCGGACCTTTTCGTCTTCCCCTCCACCACCGAAACCTTCGGGAACGTGGTCCTGGAAGCCATGGCTTCGGGTCTGCCCGTGGTCGGCGCAGCCCAAGGCGGATCGCTGGACTTGGTGAAGCCCGGCGAGAACGGTTTTCTGGCCAAACCATTGGACGGGGAGGATTTCGCCCGCCAGGTCAAAACCTTGTTGGACAATCCAAGGGCCATGAAAAAAATGGCCAAAGGGGCCCTGCAAACCGCCGCCAAGTATCATTGGCCGGTCATCAACAATATGTTGCTGAGCCATTGCCGTTCCTTGATGGAAAAGCCCCAGCCCCGGGGGACGGTCGTCAAATCCCTTCAGCCGGCCTGATTTCACACAGCTTTAACAATCACCGCTTGGTATTTGGCCTTTCCACCAACGAAAATAACCCATTCCAACCACGAGGTTTGCCATGAAACGTTCCCTGCTGTTGTTTTTCCTCATTCTGGTCGTCGGAGTTCCCGCTTTCGCGGACGACGATGATACGCCGGGCCTGGACGTGCCGGGCCAGGGGGAAAAGCTCAACGCCGAACTCTGGCGTTTCGCCAAAAACACCTCCTACGAGGCCCTCCAACAGGACCTGGAAAAGGACCACGAGGAATCCCAGAAGTCCGTTTCCAAGGAAATGCTGCTGCCCAACGGCTGGCGCATGACCCCCGCCGGAAACCAGGTGGAAGTGGGGCGTTATCCGATGGTCGTCGTTCCCTTTGCCGGGGACTTGGTGGTTTTGGACAACGGTTATTACGTGGAAACCAACCCGGAAATTTCAGTCTTGAGCGGGGATGGCTCCAAGGTCCTCAAAACCCTCACCACCCCTTCCCTCTTTCCCTGCGCCAAGGCGGGGCCCGATGGCCTGCTTTACGTCAGCGGGGGCTATAACCAAACCGTGCGGGTTTACGACGGCCAGTTCCAGGAAGTGCGCGCCCTGAACGTCAACGGTTTCGCCTCCGGCCTGGCCCCGGTGGACAAGACCACCCTGGCGGCGGCTTATTTGTTGATAGACAACGGCCAGGGCGGTTACAAAAGCGGGGGCCGCCTGGCCCTGCTGGACAGCCGGACCGGGGAGATCAAGGACGA
>JAJPJW010000086.1 GCA_021324075.1 Pseudomonadota bacterium
AGAAAGCCGTTCCCGAGAACAAGCCACCGCTGTCCACCAGGAGGATGTTTTTGGCCCCCACTTCCTGGGTGATTTTCTTGATCAAGGCCGCCCGGCGGGTCACCCCGCCCACGGGTTTGGAGGCGTCGTCGCTGGCCACGGGTTCCACCTGGCCCAGGTGGTCGTTCGTGAATAGGATCGTCAGGTGGACTTCCCGGGCCAGGCAGAGGCCGGGGAAAAGAGAAGTGGCGGAGAAAAGGAACCAAAACGCGATAACAAGTGGTTTGGAAAAGGTTTTTTTTCCGAAGGGGCGGTTCGCGTCTTCGCGGTTCATTACGGGCGGGCTTAAAACTCGCTGATGGCGTCTTGCTCGGTTTTCAGGATGTGAAAAAGTCCCGGCAGTTCCAGCAGGTCGAACACTTTATAGATATCCGGGCTGACGTTGGCGATCTTGATGTCGCCCCGGTTTTTACGCACGTCCTTAATGATCGACATCAAAACACCGAAACCCGCGCTGGAAATATAGGTCAGTTTTTTCATGTTGAGGACAATCTTATATTGTTTCTTCTTGAAGAGCTCCTGGAGGATGGCCTCAAACTCGCCCACCGTGTTGATGTCCAGCACTCCCTCGATGTCAACCACGGTAACCGATGTATTGGACATGGCGGCTCGCGATGCAAGCACCAGACGTTCCATTCAAAAGCCTCCTTAAACGTTAACCAGCGGATCCGGTATCAAAGCCTCGGAAAAAAGCTGCGGGTCGTAAGGGACCAGGTCTTCCAAGCCTTCCCCCATCCCCAAAAACCGCACGGGAAGCCCCAACTCCTCGCAAAGGGCGACGGCGATCCCGCCTTTGGCCGTCCCATCCAACTTCGTCAGGACCAATCCTGTTAAGGGTGTTCCCTTATTGAACTCTCGGGCTTGGTTCAAACCGTTTTGACCCGTGTTGGCGTCCAGGACCAGCCACTTCTCCAAGGCAATGCCCGGTGCGGCTTTTTCAGCAACCCGGGAAATTTTTTGAAGCTCTTCCATCAAATTCTGCCGGTTATGAAGCCGGCCGGCCGTATCCACCACAAAACAGTCCACACCGTGGGAAAGGCCGGATTTTAACGCGTCAAATACTACCGTCGAGGGGGCCGCCCCATGGGAGCCCCGAACGAACTCTACTTTAGCACGGGAGGCCCATTCCGTCAGCTGTTCTTCTGCGGCGGCGCGAAAGGTATCGGCAGCCGCCAACAGCACCTTTCGTCCGTCTTTGGAAAAGCAGGCCGCCAACTTGCCGGCCGTCGTCGTCTTCCCCGCCCCGTTAACCCCGGCCAGGAGGATAACAACAGGGGTTGGAGGATTCCAAGGGGAGTAGGCCTTGGAAAGCCGCCGGGAGATGGCCCCCCTCAACTGGCGGGTAAGGCTGCCCGGATCCGCTCTTCCTTCCTTTTTGACCGCTTCGACCGTTTCCTTGATGATGGCTTGCGCGGTGGCCGCTCCCATATCGGCAGCAACCAACCTTTCTTCCAATTCCTGTAAAGTTGCGCTTGAAAGGGCTTCCGGCCGCTTCAAAAAACTTTCCAGGGGGGCGGTCAGCTGTTGGGCGGTTTTTCGGAGCCCATTCTTAAATTTGTCGAATAAACCCATTCTAGATGATCCAAAAAAGGGATGAACTGTTTGCTATTGCCGCTTTTGCCGTGAATGGCGGAGGGCCTTTTCAATTTCCTTCAAAACTTCTCCTGGAGGGACTGAGTCACATTGACAATCTTTTGAACGCAGGATCTTGGGCTTCAAATTCCCCGCCTTCAAAGGCGCCCAGCGGGAGGGCTCACTGGGCCCGAAAACCGCCAGGACCCTCGTCACCAGGGCGGCCAAATGCATCAAACCACTGTCATTACAAACAAACAACTCAAACCGTTTGGCGGCCTCTAGTATAAATAAAACATCGTTCTCCGGTAAGGCAAAGAGGTTCGGAATTTTGGCACAGAGGCCCTTAAATCGTTGCAAGCGGTCTTCCTCCCCCAAGCCATGGACCAGCAGGATCTTAACCCCAGGGAAGAAAGCCGCTTTTCGCACAACATGGGCGTAATGCTCCAAAGACCAGCGGTTATCCACCTTTAACAGGGTCGGGTGGAGGGCCAAGACAAAGGTCTTTGGACCCACCCCAATCCGGTCATAAAAAACCTGGACGCGGTTGCGAATGCCCTTCCCAACATTCGGAAGGGACAACCTGATTTCGGCGGATTTATGCGGGTTCAATCCAAGGGGCTTTAGCAATAAAAGGCTTTTTTCCATTTCATGGAGATTCTCCCCGGGCGGTGGTACCCCCAGGTTGAAAACCCTCCTGGAGGCCTCCCTTGATTTGCCCGCGTCCCAAAAACCGACGCGGCGGGAACAGCCGGGGCCCAGGGCCAGGATGGCCGATGTGGTTGAAAAAGGATAGGAATGAAAATCGACAACCAGGTCGTAGCGCCTTGTTTTCAACCGCAAAAAAAGGGCGATGCGGCTTAAAAAGTTTTTACGGAAGACAAGGATTTCTGCGCGGGGAAAAAGGAACTTCGCAATGGAAGCGTTGCGTTCCCCGGCGACCACGGTCAGCCGTCCAGTGGCACCCAACTGGCTTTCCAGAAACTGAAGCGCCGGTGTGGAGAGGAGGAAGTCCCCCAGCCGGTCGGGGCGCAAGGCCAGTACCGACATGCCGGGTTTCAACCGGAAGGGGCCGGCGGCGGAAGCCTTCGGGCCCAGCCCTTTCCAGAATAGTTTTTTGGCGGTCGATTCAAAAAAGGCGGCGGGACTCAAGACACCGGGGATTCTTCGGGGGAGTTTTCCCTGAACTTGGTGGAAATGATCTTGGAGACGCCCGATTCCTGCATGGTGACGCCGTACATGACGTCGGCCGTCTCCATGCTGACCTTGCTGTGGGTGATCATGATGAACTGCGTCTTCTTGCTGAATTCCCGGAGCAGGTGGGTGAAGCGTCCCACGTTGACGTCGTCCAGGGGGGCATCGATCTCATCCAGCAGGCAGAAGGGACTGGGCTTGACCATGAACAGCGCGAAGAGTAGGGCGATGGCCGTCAGGGCCTTTTCGCCGCCCGAAAGCAGGGAGACCGACTGCAGGCGCTTGCCGGGGGGCCGGGCCACGATCTCGATGCCCGATTCCAGCACGTCGCCCTCGTCGATGAGGATCAGTTCGGCCCTTCCGCCCTCGAAAAGCCGCTGGAAGGTATCCTTGAAGTTTTCCTGGACCGTGGCGAAGGTCGAGGTGAAAAGCTCCTTGGAGGTCAGGTTGATCTTGTTGATGGCCTTCTGGAGGTCGTCCTTGGCCTTCAAGAGGTCGTCCCTTTGTTCGGTCAGGAACTTATACCGTTGGTTGAGCTCGTCGTATTCCTCGACGGCCACCATATTGACCAGCCCCAGGCGCTCGATTTTGGCGCGCAGCTCGATGGATTCCTTTTCCGCCGACTCCTCGTCAAAGTCCTTTTCAAGGGCCACCGGGGGGTTGTCCAGGTCCACCTTGTACTCCACTTGGAGCTTTTCCTCGATGTTGCGGGCCTCGACGTTCACCTGGGCTTCCTGCACCTCGAAACCGTGGAGGTCCTTTTGGATCTCCTCGGACTTGCCCCGGGCCTGCCTTACCTTTTCCGCCCGCTCTTCGGTTTCCATGGCGGCCTTCTCGCGTTTTTCGACGATGATCTTGACCCGGGCGTCGGCCGCTTGCTTGGACTCGGAAAGGCCCCCCACCTTTTTTTCCAGGTCGTCCAGGTCCAGCGACATCTGTTGTTCCTGCAGGTCGATCTGCTGGTTCTCCTCCCTTTTTTGGGCCACCGACTGGGTCAATTGATCCTGTTCGGTCTGGTAGCGTTCCGCTTCTTCCTTGGACCTTGCGGCCACTTCATCCAAGGCGGAGAGTTCAAGTTCCACCTGGAGGATTTGTTTTGAGATTTCCTCTTTTTGGGACTGCAGTTCCTGCAGGTGGCGGCGGGCCTCCGAAATCTCCTCTTGGGTCAGATGATGGGCCTGCTCGCTTTCAGCCAAAAGCCGGCTCAATTCCTGGATGCGATTCTTATCGGTGTTCCAATGCTCTTCCAGTGCGGCCTTTTCTTTTTCTTCAGCGACCTTCTCGGTTGAAAGCCGGGAAAGGGTTTCCTGGGACTGGGTGATTTCCTTTTCCATTTCCGCCAGGCGGATTTTAATCTGTTGGCGGCGGGTTTCGGCAGCCAAAAGCCGGTCTTCGATCTCTTTCCGATTCTTCTTCGTTTCGCTCAAAAGTCCTTCGGATTGCTGGATTTGCACTTCCAGCGACTTGATTTTCTCGGAGAGCTCTGTCATTTCGCGGTGGCGGCCCAAGAGGGAAACCCCGGTCACGGCCGATCCGGCCTTGATAAAGCCCATCGGGCCCATCCGGTCGCCTTCCTGGGTGACAAAGCGGACCTTGGGATAGCTTCCGGTCAAGGCCTCGGCGACGGAAAGATCCCGGACGAAGACGTCCTGGTCGAATAGGAAGCGGACAACCGGTTCCATCTGGGGATCGTACTTTAGAAAGGAAACGACCGAAGCTTCGACGCCGGTTTCCGAAAGTACCTTCTCCGGCAGCCGGTCGGAGGGCGCCTGGCGGAGGTCCTCCAAAACGAAAAGGGAGACTTTTCCTTGCCCCTCGGATTTCAAATAATCGATCACTTTGTGGGCCGTAGCCCGGTTCTGAACCACCAGGGATTGCAGTTGCCCCCCTAAAAGGGCTTCCACTGCGTTCTCATGGGCCTGGTCCACCGAGATCAAGTTGGCCACCACACCGAGGACTTCCTGCCACATCAGGGGTTCGGTTTGCTTGGCCTGGAGGATGACCTTCACCCCCGCGTCATAGCCGGTGAGCTTGTTTTGCAGCTCTTCCAAAACGCCATAGCGCGACCGCACTTCCGAGTAATTGTTGTTGAGTTGTTTGAGGCTGGCGTTGATCTCGTCGATTTGGGTTTCCTGGTGGGCCAGGGTTCCTTGGAACTGCAGGATATTCTCATCCAGTTGGGTTTCCTCGGATTGGACCGCGCCTTTTTCCGCGTTGATTTTCGAGAGCCGTTGTTCGGTCTCGTTGAACTCCCGTTGCAGCCGATCGACCTGGGCGGTCAAGTCAGCCACCCGGCGCGACGTCTCCTCGTCCTGGGATTTGAGCGATTCCAGTTCCGCCTTCATCTGGGCGGCCTTTTTGACCAGGTCCATGGCGGCCGCATTCTTGGTTTCCAGGTCCTGGTTCTTGGCTGAGAGGTCGCCGTCAAGGGCGGAAAGTTTTTCTCCCAGGCCCGCCTTGAGTCCGTCTTTTTCCTTCTTCTGGGACTCCTTGTTCTGGAGAAGCTGGAGCCGTTCCGCCACCCAGACCTTCAACTGTTCGATCCGGCTTAAGGCTTCGGCCGCCTGTTGTTCGTTGCGTTGTTTCTGGTCGGCCAGCATGTTGCGGTGCCGCCTGGTGCCTTCCACCCGGCCCTGGGTGACTTCCACTTCGCTGGCGGCCTTATAGGCTTGTTCCCTGACGCCCGCCAGTTCCTGCTCGATCTCGTTGAGTTGGGCCCGATGGCCCTTCTCGTCCTGTTCCAGTTTGTGGGTTTCGGATTGGGCCCCTTCCAGGCGCTCCCTCACCTGGGTCATCTTATGGTGCAGGTCCTTGAGCTTGTTTTTAAGCTTGGCCGACTTGTCCAAGTGGATCTGGACCTGCAGCTTGGCGAGTTCTTCCTTGTACTCCCGGTACTTCTCGGCCTGCTTGGCCTGGCGTTCCAGGGTGGAAATCTGGCGTTTGATCTCGGCGATGATGTCGGAGATGCGGATCAGGTTCTGGTCCGTGGCTTCCAGTTTGCGCAGGGCCTCCACCTTGCGGGCCTTGTACTTGGTGATGCCGGCGGCTTCCTCGAAGATGGCCCGGCGTTCGGCGGGTTTGGACATGACGATCTGATCCATCTGGCCCTGGGCCATGACCGAATAAGTACTGACCCCCAACCCGGTCCCCATGAAGAGTTCCTTCACGTCCTTGAGGCGGGCCGGCGCCTTGTTGATAAGGTATTCCCCTTCGCCGGAGCGGAAAACCCGCCGGGTGATGGAGATTTCGTTGTAGTCCAGGGGAAGGGTCTTGTCCTCATTGGAAAGGGTCAGGGTGACTTCGGACATGCTCGAAGGCTTGCGGGAATCCGTGCCGTTGAAAATGACATCCGTCATCTCAGCGGCGCGCAGGCCCTTGGCCGATTGCTCGCCCATGACCCAGCGGATGCTGTCGGCCACGTTGGTTTTTCCGCAGCCGTTGGGTCCCACTACGGCGGTAACGCCGGGTTCGAAAATCAGCTCCGTTTTATCGGCGAAAGATTTAAAACCGTGGATTTCGAGTTTTTTCAGGAACAAGCTTTTGTCTCCAAAAAAGGGGATTTAAAAGGCAAATGGCGAGGAAAGGTGGCGGAAAGGCCTTCGAAGCACGAATTTACCATCCCCACAGGTAGATGGCAAGGGGATTCAAACTACCAAATGTAGAGGCCGTGGGGAGTTCTGGGTTGTCCGGTTCGGCGGCTTAATTGAATTCCAAAAGCGAGAAGGCCAGGTTGGTGCGGCGCAGGCGGTTGGAAATCAGGCTGATCAAGGTACAGAACACGTCGTAAGCCACTTCGGGATTCTTCTTGAGGAATTTTTTGAAGTCCTCACCTTTGATCACGTGCACCGAGCAGTCCTCCCGCGCCTTCACCGTAGCCGAATAGGGTGCGTCATCAAACACGCTCATTTCGCCGAAGATGGACCCGCGGTTGAGGTCCGCCAGGTATTTCTTTTCGCCCGGTTCCTTGCCCGATTTGGAAACCTCGGCCCGGCCGCTGATCATGATGTGGAGGCTTCCGCCCGGCTGGCCCTCCTCGATGATGGCCTGGCCCGCCTTGAAATTCTGGACCTTGCCCAGTTTGAAGATCTGGCTCAAGGTCTTGTCTTCCATCCCGTCGAAAAGGCTGACTTCCTTCAGAAAATCCGTAACCGGCGCTTCCTTGCGGGCTGACATAGGGCTCCTCCCTGGCTTCTTAAGATGAACTGGTTATGGGGTGAATAATGTTGAACGGGGCAAACCTAGCGGCGGGGCCGAGGACCCCCTTCTTGTCTTTCTTTTTTAGACTTCCAGACCAAGTAATAGGTCCGGGCCAGGGAAAAAACCAGACCGCAGAACCCCAGGCCATAAAGCAGATAAGCGGCCACATGGTTCGACATGGCCGGGGCCTGCGGCTACTTATCCGCCGAGGCGACGGAATAGCGGTAAGGCGCATCCCAGCTTGGAACTATACGGTTGGGCGAGAGTCGGCGTCCGAATTTCTTCTGGAGAAGGTGGAGGACTTTCAGGTCCGCATCCCGCATTTTTTGGGATTGCATCAAGGACGTTTCAGAGGGGAAAACTCCCTCGTCCGGCCCCACCCGGAGCCAAACCCTCTTGTTGGACGCCTGTTTGACATAAACCTGGACTGCTAATTTGGACTTGGGGACCAGGAAATTGAACTCCCGCCATTGGCTGCCCTCCTGTCCCTGGTAATTGCCCTCCTCGGGTTTTCCCTGGCCAGGGCTGACCAGCTTGTATTTCTTGAAAATCAAGGCATTCAATACTTCCTGGGAAGTCCAGGCCATACGGGAAGTTTCATTGCCCCCCTTGGCCCTCACCCAACCCCCAAAGATGACGTTGGGACGGTATTTGGAGTGGATGTAAGGATTCCCGCCCGACGCCGCTTTTTTCTCCGGTTTAGACTCGGTAACAGGTGCGGCCGTTTCGGAGGCCGGGGCGGCAGCGGCAGTACCCGCATCTCCCGGCAAGGGCGGATTGGCGGCGGCCGCAGTAGCGGGAGCCTGCTGGTTGGGAAGGGGCGGCAATGCCTGCCCTTGGCTGTCGGCCGCGGCGGTTGCCGGCGCCTGGGAATTGGGCAGGGGCGGAAGTGCGTTCGTCGTGGCTGGGGCGGCGGAAACCGTGCCTTGGTTCGGCAGGGGAGGCAGGGGCGGCATGTCCTGGGCGAAGAGGCTCTTCGCCGCCAAAATCAGGAGAAGGAATAGCGCAAGCCGTTTGATCATGCCAAAGCTCCTTGCTTATATTAGGAAAGTCTTTTTGGAAGGCCCTTATTTTAACCCGATTGGTAAAAGCCCCAACAAAATTCTTTTTAGGGGCCGGCCCCAGGTTAACGAGTGCCGTTCAAAATCGGGCCGTTACCAAGGGGACATCAAAAGCCAAATGCCGGGGGGTGGGCGAAGTTTCAACGTAAGTGGTCGTTCCTGGCGGCGGATATTTATTCGTTAAAACGGAAACGCAGGCAATCGTCGTGGTCCCGGCCAAGGTCAGCCCCAAAAAGGGCAGGAAATAGTCGCCCCCCACTTGAAAGTTGCCTGTTGAGGCCAGGGAAACCATGCCTGTCACCAGGAAGCTGGCACCCGCCGCAAAGGGGGCGGAGGTGATGAAGATGACCTGGAAGTCTTCTGATTGGTTCTCGTGGTAGTCCACCCCTTCCGGATCATAACCATAAGCCTGGCGTTCATACTCGTAGGGCTTGGCGAAGCCGCCCTGGCTCAAAGCTTCGTCCAGTGAGGACTTTTGGTCAGGAATAGACAATTGGGCCCAGCTGAGGGCCGGACAAACCCCGAACAAAGCCAAAAGCAATGAAAGATGGAAGACTCGTTGGAACATGCCCGTCATTTTAAGCTCCCGCAAATTCAAATGAAATAGGCAAGAAGTTCCTTTTATTCGGACTCCGTTTGGACCTGAACTCCGGCCCCGGCCGGGAACTCCCCTTGTTTAAGCTTTTCTTGCAATCCCCAATCGCTTTTCAAGTAGGCGTCCCAATGCATTTCGGTTCCCCATTCGAAAATGGGGATCCCCAAAATGAAAGGACCCTTCAGAAATCGATGCGCCTCATAAAAAAATCTTTTTTTCATTTTCACCCGCCCAAGGCCAAAACAGTTTTTCGTTTAACAAAACTTTTTGCCCGTCCGGCCGAAAAGATTAGCGCCGAAATAGGTCTGGCACCCTGGAAATCATTCCCTTTTGAGAACTGAACGGTTAAACTCTTTTTCGCCGCTTCAGTCCACAAACCTTCGTGGGAGAAGCTCGATGCCCTTCCGCACCCGACTCAAAAGTACCCTCCAAGCGGCTCTTCTTTTCACTTTATTCCTCATTCCACCCGTCTTTGCCCAACAACCCGCCAGTAATGGCTTTTTCACCACCAGCGACGGCGTCAAGCTCCACTACTTGGAGGCAGGCCAGGGTGAAACGCTGCTTTTTATTCCCGGCTGGCTGATGCCGGCGGACATCTGGCAAAAGCAGATAACGGACCTTTCCCAGGACTACCATGTCGTGGCCCTGGATCCCCGTTCCCAGGGCCAATCGGACATGACGGCCCAGGGTAATGACCCTTTCCGCCGCTCCAAGGACGTCAGCGAACTCTTGGACCATCTCCAGGTGGATTCGGTGGTGCTGGTCGGCTGGTCCTTGGGCGCCTTCGACGCCCTGGCCTACCTGCACGAATTCGGTGCGGATCGGGTGAACGGCTTGGTGCTGGTAGACAGCCCCCTGGCGGCCCCCTCGGGCCCTGCGCCCGCCCAACGCAGCCCCTTCCTGCAACGGTTCCAAAACGACCGCGAACACGTGGGCGACGACTATGTCTGGAGCCTGTTCAAGAAACCCCTGCCCTCCCCCCTCCGCAAGACCTTGGAAAAAGCCCAAGCCCGCGTCCCAACCGATATCGCCTTGGCCACCTTGGACAACACCCGCCCCGGGGATGCCTGGGAACCCAAACTTTCAGTCTTGAAGAAAGTCTCCATTCTTTATGTCATCACCCCGACCTATACCTCCCAAGCGGATTACCTTAAGGAGATTGACCCGGATGCCCGGGTCGAAACCTTTGAAAACTGCGGCCACGCCTTGTTTGTGGATGAATTCCAGAAATTCAACGATGTGTTGAGGGACTTCCTCAAGCAGGCTTCCCTTTACTCCTCAACTACCTCTTCCCCAAAACCCGGGAAACCGGCGGCCGCACCATCCACCGCTTCCCGGCCCACAACCGTCCAGCCGACTCTCCAACCCGTTGCGGGCCCGACAAAACAGCCCGTTTTAGAATCCACTCCCATCCCAACAAAGCCCGCCACTCCACGCCCGACCCGCACGCCCCGAAAAACGGCAACCCCTACTCCCTCTTTCACCCCTGGACCTTCTCCCGCGCCCGCGAAAGCCCGTCCCACCCCTCGTCCGACTCGCACACCCAAAAATACTCCGACGGCCACAACGGCTCCTACACCCCACCACCGCAAGGTCACACCCAGCCCGGCCGCCACACCCCTTCCTCAACAACCGACCCAACGCCCGGCTGCAAAACCGTCCAAATCCCCAGCTTGGGCGTCCAGCGGCAACCCGATCCAGGATGGCTACTTCACCACCAGCGACCACATGAGACTGCATTACCTGGAAGCCGGCACCGGCCTGACCTTGGTCTTCATCCCCGGATGGCTCATTTCCGCCGAAGTTTGGATGCCCCAACTACAGGACCTCTCGGCCGACTACCATGTGGTGGCCCTGGATCCCCGCTCTCAAGGACTTTCCGACATGACCCCCCAGGGGGATGAGCCCATGCGCCAGGCCAGGGACATCCAGGAATTGTTGGACCACCTGCAACTTTCCACCGCGGTTTTGATCGGCTGGTCCCATGGGGCCTTCCATGTTTTGTCCTACGTAAACGAGTTTGGAACCAACCGGCTCTATGCCTTCGTGCTCGTGGATTCTTCGTTGGGCGCCGCCCAGGCCCCCCCGGACAGCAGCACCCGGCAGGCAAAATTCATCGAGGAATATAAGAAGGATCCCCAAACGGCCCTCAGGGGTTTCATTTGGGGACTTTTCAAGAATCCGCCCCCGGCAAACTTTACCAAGGACTTGAATCAGTCCGCCCTGCGCACCCCTCCGGAGATCGCCCTGGGGCTCATGAACAATATCTACCCAGGCGATAAATGGCAGCCTCCCATCCAAACCGTCCGCCAAGTGCCCCTTCTTTACGCCGTTACCGATAAATTCGCCTTCCAGGCCCAATACCTCACCCAGGTGGACCCCCTGGCCCGGGTGGAAATTTTCCAAAATACGGGCCATGCCTTGTTTGTCGATGACTCCTTGCACTTTAATACCGTCCTCAGGGATTTCTTAAGGTCGGCCAGCCGTTACCCGTCGGGCTGGCCCACCCGTCCAAAACCGACGGCGACGCCGCACCCATAAGAAAGGTTCCGAATGCCTCCTTCTTTTGAAGGCCGCACCCAACTTTCCAAACCGGGCAAGCAACTGCTGGGCGCCCTCTTCGCGGTTTCGGCCGCCAGCATCGGCTTTGAGATCATGCTCACCCGCTACTTCGCCATCGCCAGTTGGTCCGAGTACGGCTACTGGGTCATTTCCATCGCCATGGCCGGCTATTCGGCCAGCGGGGTATTTTTAAGCCTCTTCCGGGATTTCTTCTTCAAACATGCCCACCGTTTCTTCTTCTTCATCCCTCTCCTCCTGCCGCCTTTGGCCTGCTGGGGCTTCTACATGGTGACCATCAACCCCTTCAACCCCTTGGAATTCCAGAATCCCGACCTGTGGATGGACCAGTTCCAGAATATCGCCCAATACTACGGGGCCTTGTTCCCGGTCTTTTTCCTCTCCGGCCTTTATATCAGCCTGAGCTTTTTGGCCCTGACCAACGAAAAGATCGCCTCGGTTTACGCCGCCGACCTGGTGGGCGCGGGGGCCGGGGCCTTGGTCATCCTTTTTGCCATGTTCTGGGTCCACCCCTTTTATCTTCTTTGTACCTTGATTCCATTTTGGATCGTGGCGTCCCTTTTGGCACTGCCCCGGGCCCGGTTCCAGGCCAAACCCTGGGTCTATTGGATCGCCGCCGCCCTGGTTCTTATCGGGGGGGAATTTGGCGCCGTGAGATGGAACAAAGCCCGGTTCTGCCAATACAAGATGATCACCCCCGCCCTCAACGTGGCGGACGCCTATGTCCGGAAACGCATTTATTCACCCTGGGGCTATTACATGGTCCTGGACAATTTCACCGAGCGCCTGGACATCGACCTTTCCAATAATTATGTGCTGTTGAAGGTGGATGGGCCGCCTCGGGCCTTCGGCCTGTACTTGGATGGAAACCGGATCGACTGCCTACCCCGCACCGCCAAGAACGACCTCACCTATGACAAGGCCGCCTTGGACATCTTCCCCTATGTTTTAAAACCGGGCAGCCGCAGTCTTCTAGTCGGTTCGCGGGGCGGCTTCCGCGTCGGCGAGGCCATGGATTATAAAGCCTCGGAAGTGGTGGCCTTGGAAACCGACCCCAACCTCGTCGGCTTGCTCCAGGGCACCCTGGCCGACAACGAGAAACGCTGGCTGAAAAACAAGGCCGTAACCCTCCTGCGCCAGCCGCCCGAGTCCTATTTGGCCTCTTCCAAGAAGGGCTTCGACATCATCGACGTTTCTTCGGAGTTCCTCGACCAGGCCGACGCCAACAAATACGCCTTCACTAAAGAGGCCTTTCAACGCTACTACCAGGCCCTGAACGCCGGCGGCGTGGTTTCACTGCCCGTCAACATGCGCGAATTCACCGTCTATGCCTTGAAGTTGTTGGAAACAGCGCGGGAAGCCCTGGACGACCTGGGGATCAAGGACCCCAATACCCATCTGGTTTTTTACCGTTCGGCCTGGAACGCCCGCCTGCTGGTGGCAAAGGACCCCTGGACCGACGACCAGATCAAGGCCCTGAAGGATTTCTGCGACCAGCGTTCCTTCGATATTTCCTACTATCCCGGCATCAAGCCCGGAGAATCGGAAATCTTCAACGACCTCCCCCCCACGGTTTGGGGCGTGGACGACGTGACTGCGCCCAAGGACGTCTCCGACGCCTTGATGGACGACAGCCTCAAGCTCCTCTCGCCCCAGGGGGACAATTTCCTGAAATACCACTTCTTCAACCTACGGCCTTCCACGCAGGACCGCCCCTTCTTTTACTCCGTACTCCGCCTGTCGCGGCTGCAGGAGATCATCCAGAACATCTCGCAGATCCCCCGGGAAGAGATCGGCTACCTCATCAACCTGGCCGTCCTGCTCCAATCCCTGGCCTGGGCTCTTTTGGTGCTCATCCTGCCGTGGCTTCGGCCCCACCGGGCCCAGTTCCCCATCCTGCAGGTCTTCAAATCGCTCCTTTTCTTCTCCTGCCTGGGATTGGGTTTTCTCTTCGTGGAAATTTTCCTCATCGAGAAAGGGGCCTATCTCCTGGGGGACCGCACTTATTCTTTTTCCGTGATCCTAGCCGCCATGCTGGTCTTTACCGGCCTGGGGAGCTGGCTTTCCAGCCTCTACCTGAAGGCTCCGCGGGAGGGGCTGCGCCTGGCCGCCGTCGTCCTGGGTGTCTGGCTGGTCGTAACCTATTTCTTCCTCAACGGCATCTTGGGCTCCCTGCTTTCCTGGTCCCTTTTCGCCAAGTGCTTCTTCCTGATCTTCTGGTCGGCCCTGGCTTCCGTGCCCCTGGGCTTTTTCTTCCCCTTGGGGCTAAGCCGCCTTCCGCGTGAAAGCGGGCTCATCCCCTGGGCCTGGGCCTTGAACGGGGCCTTCTCGGTGGTGGCTACGCCCCTGGCCAATTTATTGGCGGTCACCGAGGGATTTCATGTGCTGGTTCTCGCCGGCCTCCTCCTTTACGCCCTGGCCTTCCTGGCTTTCCCGATGGCAGCGGTTGCCCCCAAGTTTCCGAACCCCTTGAGGCGCTCATGAAAAAGACAACGATTCATCCAATCCTTTTAACCGGCCTATTGGCGGCCCTGTCCTGGCTTTGTCCGGGGATGCCGTCCAAAGCCGCGGACGACTCCAAGGACAAGCCCGCCACTGGCCAGGATTGGACTTACAAACAATTCCTGAAAGATTTCAAGAAAAGCGGCCGGACCACCCATTTGACGGCGGCTGAATTCGCCCGGGTACAAGCCCGTAAGGACGCCTATTTGAAGGACATCCACCGCTATCTCACCCGCAAATTCGGATATGCCGATCCCAAGGTAATGAAAGCCTTCGAGGACTTGCCCCGCGAATATTTCCATTTCGATTACCAGGGTGACGAGGATTACTGCAAGACGGCCTATGAATATCCTCCCCGGACCTGGGCCCTGGGATGGGGCTCGGCCTTGAGCGACTATGAGGGGCAGGCCTATATGGCGCAGCTGGCCCATCCCACCTCCAAAGAAACGGTTTTGGAGGTCGGAACCGGCAGCGGATTCAACATTTCCCTGCTTTCACGGATGGTCAGGGACGCCTATTCCATTGAGATCATCAAGCCCCTGGGACAGGCCGTATCCCATATCTTCAAACCTCTAGGTTACAAGAACGTCCATACCCGCGTCGGGGACGGCTATTACGGTTGGAAGGATGTGGGGGGGTTCGACATCATCATGTTCACCTGCGTGGCCCAGTTCGTGCCGCCGCCCTTGTTCAACCAGCTTAAGCCGGGCGGGCGGATCATCATCCCTATCGGCCAGCCCTTCAAGCACAACCAGGTGCTTTACGTCTACCACATGGACAAGCGAAAACGGGTCCATTCCAAGAAATATATTCCGGTTTATTTCATCCCCATGAAAGGCACCATGGGGGTGGCCGCCGCCCAGATGGGCATCACCGTTCCCGGACTCAAGAAGGACCACAAACCCAAGCCCAAATCGGCGTCCGAAGAGGCCCCGCCTGAAAAATTACGGCTCCGTCCCGTTCCCTAGCCGGCTTCTCCCGAAATAAAAAAGCCCCCCATCCTGGAAAGGATGGGGGGCTTTTTTTTGAACGGCTAAACTTGGGTCTTACTTGGAAGCGGGAGTGGCGGCAGCAGCGGGCTTGCCACCGTTCTTCTTGGCTTCCTTGGCGGCCGCCTTATCCATGCGGGCCTGCAAGGCATCCAGGTTGCCCTGGGCCTTCGCCGAGTCGCTGCCGGCGTCTTTGGCCGCGTCAACGGACTTCTGGTAGGCGTCCTTGGCCTTGTCCAGGTCTCCGCTGTTCTCATAAGCGGTTCCCAGGTTGTTCCAGGAAATGGCGTTCTTGTCATTGGCCGCCGTGGCCGCCTCGAGGAGAGAGACAGCCTTGGCATTGTCGTCGACCTTCAAATAAACATTGGCCTCGTCGGTCAAGCGCCAGCATTCCAGGTTCTTGGTCTTGGTGGTGATTTTCTCGAAGGCCGCGACGGCAGCCGTCGTGTTGCCGGCCGAATCCAGGTCGATCGCAGCCTGGATGGCGGCAATCGTCGGATTGCCGGACTTGGCCTTGGGAGCCGATTGGCTGGCCGGTGCGGCGGCGGGCGTCATGGAGGCGGCAGGTTTGTCATCCGCCATCACATTTCCGGCCGTCAGGGCCAATCCGGCCGCAAAAAGCAACAGATTACGCTTCTTCATAGTCTTCCTCCTTGGAGTTGAACAGCAAAGCTTGGACCGGCTTAAATCTGAGCATCTCGTTCACAACGGTTGAACCCGGCATACAACCTACCGCGGGAAGATTCTATGCGAAGTAAATTCAATTTAAAAGCGGCGAAAAGCCTTAACCACCCGGGAATGGGTTTAACGGATAACCCTTAAATAAGGGTAGAAAATCGTTCACATTCCTTCTTTTGCCTCCCAGTTTCTGGATTTTCTCGGGTGTCAAAATATGCGGGAACTTGAAAGTCAAATCAACTTGGTCATCCCATTCCTTTTTCCAAATCCAAACTTTGCTATATGAACCCAATCGCTTCAGGAAAAAGTCTCCACGAAGCAGCCCGCCTTTTAAGTGAATACGCACGCGGCCATAGGTAACCTGGACTGAGCGGTGCATCGGGCCTAAAAAGCTGTAAACGCCTTTGTCCCCCACCGCTGTCGGACCTGCTCCTGGCATACCGGCAGGAATAATCCTTTCTGATAACAGATATTTCAACTGGTGGTCTTTTACCCGAATAAGCTTGATCGGTTGATCGGGATTCAAATGAGGCGGGATATCCGAAACAAAGGACAAAAGTCTGCTCTCAAATTCGAACCGAAAATCCCAATGCTCTGTGGTTGCGTGATGTTCCCTGATGGCAAATTGTAAGTCACCGAACTGAATAGCCTTCATAACAGCCCCTTTCATTTCATTCCACACAAAACCAGTCGTTGGCCTCTTTGTGGGTTTGAAAGGGAGTTGGAAGGGCGGCTGTTTTGATGTAGGTATACTTAAGTATACCTACATCAAAACAATAAAATCATCTGGGTGGCATTAAGGATCTTGGATGACGAATTTGTTTTTCAACAGGATGGGTTTGTGAACCGTGAAGCCTCAAGCCCTAGGGTTCTTGGCCATCTCTTCCATGATCTGCTTGGCCGAACTCTTGGCCGTCTGCTTCTCGGCCTTCATGCGCTCGTTGTTATTGAGGATCTTCTTGCGCATGCGCAGGTTCTGGGGAGTGACCTCCAGGAGTTCGTCATCCTGGATGTATTCCAGGCACTGTTCCAAGGAAAAAATAGTAGGAGGTTCCATGGTCAAGGCTTCGTCGGAAGCCTTGCTGCGCATATTGCTCAAGTGCTTGGTCTTACAGGGATTGACGGCGATGTCGTTTTCGCGGGTATGTTCACCCACGATCATCCCCTCGTAAACTTCCATGCGGGGATTGATGAAAAACTTGCCACGGTCGGCCAATTGGAACATGCCATAGGCGGCCGTCACACCGGCTTCGAAGGCCACCAACACGCCGCGGCTGCGGCCCGCGACTTCGCCCTTGAACTCGCCGTATCCGGCGAAAACGTGGTGAAGGACGCCTTCCCCCTTGGTATCGGTCATGAACTCGGTCCGGAAACCCAGCAGGCAGCGGGCGGGGATGTAAAACTCGATGCGGGTGGTGACCTCGGAAAGGGGGGTCATGTTCTTCATTTCCCCCTTCCGGGCCCCTAATTTCTCCATGGCCACACCCACGCAGTTGTTGGGGATGTCCACGATCAGGTTCTCATAGGGTTCCTGGAGCTGGCCATCCACCATCTTGAAAATAACCTGGGGACGGGATACCTGGAACTCATAGCCTTCCCGGCGCATCGTCTCGATCAGGATGCCCAAGTGCAGTTCCCCGCGGCCCGCGACCTTATAGGCGTCCGGGCTCTCGGTGTCGGTGATTTTCAAAGTCGGGTTGGCTTCGGCTTCTTTATAGAGGCGGTCCCGCAAGTGGCGCGAGGTGACGAACTTGCCTTCCTTGCCCGCGAAGGGGCTGTTGTTGACCGAAAAGATCATGGACATGGTGGGTTCGTCGATGGTGATGGGAGGCAGGGCCTCAGGCGCGGCCGAAGAGGCCACGGTTTCGCCGATCTGCACGTCCTCAAGGCCGGCCAGGAGGATGATGTCCCCGGCCACCGCTTCCTGGCACTCCACCTGCTTGATGCCCTGGTAAGTAAAGAGTTTGGTGGCGTTGCTGTTGACCTTGCGTCCGTCGAGCTTGATGAGGGTGATGGGATCGTTCAACTTGATCTTGCCCCTTTTGACGCGGCCTACGGCCATACGGCCAAGGTATTCGTTGTAGGAAGTGGTCGTCACCAGCATCTGGAAGGGGGAATCCAGGTCCACTTCGATGGGTTTGAAATGCTTCACGATCGTGTCGAAAAGGGGTTTTAAATCCGTGCCCGGCTTGTCGAGGTCCAGGGCGGCCTTTCCTTCGCGGGCGATGGCGTAAACCACCGGGTAGCCGATCTGGTGCTCGTTGGCGCCCAGGGCGATAAAAAGGTCCAAAACCTGGTCCACCACCTCGTGGGGACGGGCATCCTTACGGTCGATCTTGTTGATGACCACGATGGCATCGAGGTTCTGTTCCAGGCTCTTACGCAACACGAACTTGGTCTGGGGCAGGGGCCCTTCGGCCGCGTCCACCAACAGCAGCACACCGTCCACCATGGAAAGGATGCGCTCCACTTCCCCGCCGAAGTCCGCATGGCCCGGGGTATCGACGATATTGATGCGGACGTTGTTCCACATGACCGAGGCATTCTTGGAGAAGATGGTGATGCCGCGCTCTTTTTCCAGGTCGTTGGAATCCATGACCCGTTCTTCCATGTGCTCATTGGCGCGGAAGACGCCCGATTGTTTGAAGAGGGCGTCCACCAGGGTGGTTTTGCCATGGTCGACGTGGGCGATGATGGCAATATTTCTTAAGTCATTCCTTAAAGACATGGGAACCTCGCACAAAAAATAAGAAGCCGGTCGGTTAAAGCCGGCCGGCTTCCAGGGGAGCGAAAGTATACCCAAAAGGGTTTAGATTTCAAAGGTTTTCGGGGAAACGGCGGGTTAAACCGTGCGGCTTTCCCGCAGGAATGGCACCAATACCTTAAGGAATCCCTCCGGGTTGTCGCGGAAGACCGCATGCTCGGCCCTTTCCACCACGACAAAATGCCCCTGGGGCAGCAGGCCTCTGATCTTGTCGGCTTCTTCGGGGGAAACATAACGGCTATCGCCGCCTTTGATGAAAAGGATGGGACATTTCACTTTGTCCAGCCAATCGTAGGCTTCCTTTTCCCGGCCCAGTTTCTGGGTCTTCCATGCGGCCTGGGGCGAAAAATTCCAATTCCACTCGCCGTTGTCCATCTTCCAAAACTGTCCCTTGTAATAAACGAAACGCGCCTCATCACCCCGGAACTTCCTGTGCAAAAATGCATCGAGGATCCCTTCGTTGGGAAAAGGGGCGGGATATTCGGAATAACGTTGGAGGTATTTTTTCCAGCTTTCCTCGTCCTTCGTAAGGGTTTGATCCACGATCGTCAGGGTCAATACCCGCTCCGGGAACAAGGCGGCGAAGAAAAGGGCGTTGCGGCCGCCCGTGGAATGCCCCACAACGTGGAGTTTCAAGTGGCCCAAAGCTTCGGCGCAGGCTTCAACATCCTGCGCATGGTCCTCGGGGGAATAACCCGACTCCGGTTTGTCCGATTGGCCGTGGCCCCGCATATCGAAGGCAAAAACATGGAAACCCGTCTTGGCCAGCATGTCGGGGATGCCCTGCCAATCCTGCGACTTGGCGGTCAGGCCGTGCAGCAGGTAGACCACCGGACCGGAAGACCGGAACTCCTGGTAAAAGAATTTGCCGCGCGGGGTTTGGATGAGGGGCATTTAAACCTCGATGGACCGGCTAAAAATCACTTCAAAAATTCTAAAATTTCAGGAGCCAAAACAGCCGCAGGCGCTTTCCATTTCAGGATTTCAAAAAACTCCCGGTGCTCGGCCTTGGTCATCAAGCCAAAACCAGAAACCATGACTTTCGGCCTCTTATTGCTTTTCGTATAAAAGGAAAAAAACTTGTTCACTCTCATAAAAATAGGCGAATAAATTTCGGCGCGTTCCAATTGTTCCCACTGGATCTCAAAATGCTCAAACAGGCCGGTATAACTAACCCCCCCCGTCTGAAACTTCCAGTTTGAAAATAATTCCATAGGCTATAAGGACAACAGCCATCAAACCAAGGCCTGCGCCAAAGGGAAGGAATTTATCGTTCGGGTGCATTCCCCTGTACAAAATCGAGACAAATGCGAAGGCGCCTAGCTGGAGAAGCCAATATCGGGAAGAAGGGCGGTAGGTTTTGGGCAATTGGGTATCGGGCATATGGGACCCAAAATATCTTAATACAACCCGGCGTTGAGGAACTTTTTATTAGCCGTTGAAGCGGATACAATGCCGTTCCCATGTCCCCCCCGAACCGCCGCGAGCCCTATGCCGCCTTCCGCTATGCCAATTTCCGGTCCTATACCTTCGGCGTGTTTTTCGCCGAAATCGGGGAGCAAATGGTCCGCGTGGCGGTGGGTTACGAGATCTTCCAACGGACCCATTCCCCCCTGGCCCTGGGGTTCATCGGCCTTTCCATCTGGCTGCCCATCTTCATTTTCACCCTTCCGGGCGGGGCGGTGGCCGACCGTTACAACCGGAAGGCCATCGTCCTGGCTTGTTCCCTGCTCTTCGTCCTCTGCGCGGTGGGCCTGGCCCTGGCCCCCAGGGCCTCCAACCCCGTCGCCGTGATGTACGGACTGCTCTTCATGACAGGCCTGACCCGCGCCTTCAACGATCCGGCCCGCCGGTCGCTCCTGCCCCAGTTGGTCCCCCGGCAGCAGTTCACCAACGCCATTACCTGGAGCAGCAACGTCTTCCAGGTAGGTTCGGTGGCCGGGCCCGCTTTGGGTGGAATGCTGTATTCCGTCATCGGCTACTCGAACAATTGCCTGCTGGTGGCAGCCGCCGAACTGGTCTTCTTCGGCGGCATCCTGGCCATCCGCCAGGTCCCTGTGGACTACAAGGGTGACCCCGTGGGGTTGAAGTCACTGCAAACCGGGCTCAAGTTCGTCTGGAAGACCAAGTTGATCCTGGCCACCATCACCATGGACCTTTTCGTGGTTCTGCTGGGCGGGGCCACCGCCATGCTGCCCGCTTATGCGGACGACGTCCTGCATTGCGGTGCGGCAGGTTACGGCTGGCTGCAGGCCGCCCAATCCTTGGGGGCTTTTGTGGCCTCCATGCTCATCGCCCACCGCGCACCCATGAAGAAAGCGGGATCGGCCTTGCTTTGGGCGGTGGCAGGGTTCGGCGCGGCCACGGTCATCTTCGGTGTCTCGCGGTGGTTCTGGTTGTCTTTCGCCATGCTGGTGGTGGCCGGGGCCCTGGACCTGATCAGCGTCATCGTGCGGTCCACCCTGGTGCAAGTGCTGACCCCCGATTCCATGCGGGGCCGGGTCAACGCAGTCAGCGCGATTTTCATCTCGTCTTCCAACGAATTAGGCGGGTTCGAGTCGGGGGTGGCTGCCCATTTCCTCGGATTGGTGCCTTCGGTGGCTTTGGGGGGAGTGGGAAGCATTATCGTGGTATTGGCGGTGATACGGATATGGCCCGAAGTGGCCCGGTTGGGCCCCCTTCACCAAGTCCAGAAAAGATTAGCGCCTCGGCGCCGAGACCTCAAGTCGAGGCGCGGCCATTGAGGTGTTGATCCCGAACAGGGATCAACGAAGAAGAAGTAGTTTCCCGACCGACTGGCGGGACCCGTCGGTCAGCACCACATAGTAGAGGCCGCTGGCCAGCGGCGTTCCTTTGTTGTCCTTCAGGTCGAACGAGAACTGGTAAACACCCATCGGCAGGTTCCCCAGGGGCTTTTCCAAAACCTTCCTAAAGGCCGTCGTGAATAGCTGGAGCCGCACATCATTGGCCGGGCCGCTCAAACTGAAGGCCACCTGCTCCGGCTGGTTCCCATTGGAGGGATTGGGGAAAACCACCGGACCACCGGAAACCGGGACGGTCGTGGAAGTGGACGTCGGCGTTGAAGTCAAAACAGCCGCGGACGTGGCCGTCGGCGTGGATGTGAAGGTATCGGAAGGCACGAGGGTCGCGGTGGAAGTCGGTGTGGAGGTCGCCGTACTGGTGCCTGTTGCGGTCGGCGTATTGACCGGGGTATTGGTTCCAGTGGCCGTCGGGGTCAGGGTTGCCGTGCTGGTCGGGGTGGAAGTTGCGGATGTGGTGGCCGTATCCGCCAGTGTCGCCGTCGGGGAGGAAGTTGCCGTTTCCGTTTTCGTCGAAGTCGTGGTCGAGGAGGGCGTGGCCGTTCCCGTCAAGGTGGTGGTTGAACTGGGTGTCGAGGTTGCCGTAAGGGTCGCGGTGTCGGCCAGGGTGGGAGTCGAAGTGGAAGAAGGCGTCTGGGTCGCCGACGCCGTGGTGGTCCGGCTTGCGGTAAAGGACGGCGTCGCCGTCGTGGAACTGGTAGGCGTGGAAGTGGCGGAATAAGTGGCGGTCAAACTGGCCGTAGACGTCGGGGTCAGGGAAGGGGTCGGGGAGGCCGTCAAACTCGCGGTCAAAGTGGCGGTGGAAGTCTCGGTATTGACGGGGGTCAATGTGCCCGTGGAAGTCGCAGTAAAGGAGGCCGTTGCCGTGGCCGTCCGGCTTGGGGTGGGGGACGGCGTCGCCGTCATCGAACTGGTGACCGTGGCCGTCACTGTGGAAGTCGTCGTGGACGTGGTGGTCAAGCTGGCGGTTGAAGTGGGGGTGGAAGTTTGCGTGGAAGAAGCCGTTGAAGAGGGCGTTGGGGTCGTGGTGGCGGTGGCGGTCCGGGTCGCCGTCGAGGTGGCGGAAGAGGTTGGCGTGCCCGTTTGGCTTGAGGTGGCCGAAGCCGTCGGGGTGGAAGTCTCGGTGGATGAGGGCGTGGACGTACGGCTGTTGGTTGGACTACCCGTCATGGTGGCGGAAGGAGTGGACGAAACGGTCGAGGTGGGGGTGCCGGTGGGGCTGGAAGTGGCCGTACCCGTGGGTGTGCCGGTAGGAGAGGCCGAGGCGGTGTCGCTGGGCGTTCCCGTAGAAGTGCGGGTCACCGTGGCGCTGGCCGTGAAGCTGGGGGTGCCCGTGGCCGAGGAGGTGGGGGTATTGCTCGCGGTCTCGGTGGAGGTTCGGGTGAGGGTGGAAGTGGGGGTTGAAGTCGGGGTGGCGGTTGCGGTCAAGGTCAGGGTTCCCGTCGCGGTTTTAGTGGCGGTAAAGCTGGCGGTCAGGGTGGGGGTACCCGTAGGGGTCTGGGAAGGCGTTGAGGTCAGGGTGTGGGTGGAAGTCCCCGTGGCGCTGAAAGTGGCCGTATTGCTGACAGTGGCGGTTGGGGTGGAAGTGGCCGTATTCGCAGGGGTGAACGTTGGCGTTCGGGTCGCCGTGTTAGTCGGTGTATTGGCGGCAGCCGCGTTGACAATAACTGTGCAGGCCATGCCGCCGCAGCCGGTGGCTGTGCAGGAAGTCGTCGTGCATCCCGTGGCATGGTTCCCGCAATGGAACCAAAAGGTGCCGGCCGTATTAAAAGTGAAGGAAAAGCCGCTAGGGGCCGTATTAGGGCAGGGGGATATCAACGAACCCGTGGCACTGTTGAGGTAAAGGGGATGGATGGTGGTGTTGGTCGTATCCCAGGTGAGCGAGTCCCCCTGGTTGATGGTGACCGCAGTGATGGCGGTCGTGGAACCTGTGGTCGTATAGCGGAATTGGGTCCCCGTAGGGTTGATGACGCCGATCGAAACGGTGGCCGCTGGGGCCGATGCCGCCGCGAATCCCAGCCACAAACCGAACCAAAAATTTTTCCGTGTCAGCGGCATGCACAAACTCCAATTGTTTAAAAAAAGCGTACCACTGGTTTTCAACCTGGGTGGCAAATGCGGAAAGAAAATTCAAAAAATCGTTTTATCGTTGCGCCAAAAATTTTTGGGACTTTCAAAAGGATGAATACAAAGGAAGAGGTCAAAAAGTTTCTGGATTAAGCAGATTTGAGGGTAATGGCTTTACCGGCCCAATTCCCAGCCAAGGGCCGGTTGCAAATCAGGGAAAAGAAAGGAGAAACCCGAAGAGGTTAATCGAGCCGGTTCCACCCTTTGGCCTTCCAGGAGAAGGGCTTCCCCCATTTCGCCAAAAAGAGTTTTCACCATAAACCCAGGTAGGGGAAAAAGAACGGGCCGGCCAAGCACCCGCCCCAGGATTTGGGTGAATTCACGGTTGGTAACCGGCCGGGGGGCCACCGCATTGACCGGGCCTGAAATATCCTTGGTATGGATTAAGTAGTGGAAAACACCGATGAGATCCTCCAGCGAAATCCAACTCATCCATTGGTTCCCCGTCCCAATGACCCCTCCCAACCCCAGTTGGAAGGGTGGCAGCATTTTGGCCAAGGCCCCGCCCAGGGACGACAAGACAATTCCCGTCCTCACATTCACGACACGGATTCCAGCCTTCCGGGCGGGCTCGGTTACCGCCTCCCAGGTTTGGCAGACTTCAGTGAGGAAACCCCGGCCCGCGGCGCTTTCTTCGGTGAGGATTTCATCGTTGCGGTTCCCGTAAATACCGATGGCCGATGAGCAAATAAAGGTCTTGGGAGGGTGTTTAAGCGAAGCGAGCGTCTCGCAGAGAAAGCGGGTACCTTCCACCCGGCTTTTCAGGATGAGGTCTTTTCGCGCGGCGGTCCATCGTCCGCCGCCTATATTTTCACCCGCCAGATGGATCACCACGTCCAGGCTTTCCATGGAAGCCTTGTCCAGCTCTCGGTGGGTGGGGTCCCAAAAAATCTCCTGGCTTTCCAGCTTCGGAGGCCGCCGCACGAGGATCTGGACCTGGTTTCCTGCGCAAGACAAGAAGGTGGCAAGCGCATGGCCGACCAAACCCGAAGCCCCGGTTAGGGCGATCCTTAAAGGCGGCTGTTGGGCGTAGGGGTGGAGTCGCTTTAGGTCATTGCGCGTCCTGGCATGTCGAAAGGCGAAAAGCCGATCCAGTTTCCTGCGCAGGTAGAGCCTGGCCGCTACTTCCCCTAAAAATGCCAAGGGCGGCTGATATTCGATATGGTCGTCCAGAAGGCTGGTCGTTTCGGTTTCGGGCAGCATCCGGTGGGTATGGACCCATTTGGTGAATGGGCCCTGGAGCTGCTCATCCACGAACTGGCTGCCCTCCACGTAATCCCCGTGCACCGCCACCCAGCGCCGGCGGAAAGGCCCCTGTTTAATTTCCAGGACCATCCGGCCGCCCGATTGGATGCCGCCCTGTCGTTCCACCACCCTCACCTTTTCCCAAGGCGGCGTGAGCCGCTCAAAAGCCAAGGGGCTCTTGTGCCAGTTGAACAGTTCCTTGACCGGAACCTCGATACGGGATTGTTTCTCAAAGATGGACATTAAGCCTCCAGGTTCGATGGCCCTATCATAACCGCAGGGGCCCAATAAAAAAGCCGCTCCGGAGGGCATCCGGGAGCGGCTTTCGGTCGGCGTTGGTGGGTGTTGGGTCTTTAGGTGTTATCCCCACCGGTCGCGGGCTTGTTATCGTCATCCCCTCCCTTGGCAGCGCCGTCCTTACCGTCCTTTTTCCAGCCGTGGTGGTCCTTCCACCGCTCCATCATGCCCATCTTCCGCATGCCCAGGACCATCTTGGCCTGCTGGGTAGGAGTGAGGATCGCGCGCAGCTGGTCTTTCATTTTTTCCCGGCCGGCCTGCATCTGTTTGTTGTCGGTCTCCAGCTTGTCCAACAGCTTCTTGATGTCGGCGTCCGAAGCCTTAGCGTCAACCTTTTGTTGCAGGGTATCCACGTCAATCTTCATTTGGTCCCTTAAGGGCTTGTTGGCCTCCATCTGGCTTTTGAAAACATCCTTCAGTTTGGCCGCCTGGTCATTGGTCAAACCCAATTTTTCCTTCAACTTATCCAGGTGTCCCCCGCCCATCATGCCGCCGTCCATCCCATGGCCCATCCCCGGATGGTCGTCACCACCCGCAGGTGCGGAATCATCCGCCAGCGAAAGCGCCGCGGGGCTCCAGGCCAGGACCACCAAAAGCGCGGCCCAAATAATTGATTTTTTCATGTCCTTCCTCCTTGTTATGAAATCCGCAGGCATTTCCGTTTCGCGGACTTGAGGTTCAGACGATACCCGCTGTGGAAAAGTGTCAGAGGGATCGATTATGCTCTTCCGGACGTAACATCTCCTGAAACTTCAGGAGAAGATGCTCGTCTAAAAGTTAGAGATGAAAAAAAATCAAGGAGGCTTCATGAAAACGCTTTCGGCCGTCGTCGTGCTGGTGTTGGGTTTGGCCCTGTTCGCCCAAACCGCCCGGGCCCAGTTCCAGGCGGGCATCTCGGCGGGCCCCAATGGCGTGAATGATTTCTACCTTTCCATCGGGAACTATTTCAGCGTTCCGCCAGCCCAAGTGGATGTCATCCGCCAAAGGGATATTCCGGACGACCAAATCCCCGTGGTCCTTTTCATTGCCCAAAGGGCCCATGTGGATCCCCAGGAGGTCATCGAACTTCGGGAGGAGGGCTTTTCCTGGATGGAAGTGGCCCTGCGTTTCGGCATCGGGCCGGAAGCTTTCTATGTGAACGTGAGCAATTACGCCCATACCCCCTATGGACACGCCTATGGTTACTACCGGCATTACGACAAGAAGAAATGGCGGCATATCCGTTTCTCGGACGACGATATCGTCAACCTGGTGAACCTACGGTTCGTTTCCGAATCCAGCCACCATACACCCGATGAGGTGGTACGCCTGCGCGGCCAGGGCCGTACTTTCGTCGATATCAACGAGGGATGGCGGCCCCAGGCCCGGCCCGACGAACGGGATCGGGACGATCACGGCGAACACCGCGGTTGGGATAAGGACCACCCCGGCCATCCCGGTGACGAGGACCATCCCGATGACCCGGACCACCGCGACGACAATGGGAAGCACCATTTTCACCATGACGGGGACCACCCAGGTGACGACGGGCAATAAGGTCCGGCTTCAAAACCAAAACCCGGTGAAAAAGGCGGGGTTCCCCCGCCTTTTTTATTTGCAACCCAAAATGGCTCATTTGCCGCTGCAACCTTCCGGCTCTTCCCTCCGTCCAATGGACGTAGGATGCTTCAAACCAGAGCAAGGAGAAAGAAACCATGAAAAATCACAGCGTTGCATTGGCCGCCGCGTTGTTCGTCGCTTCGACGGGATTGGCCTTGGCCCAGGACGCCAACGGCAATAACCCCGCCATGAGCCCCGGCGCCCGCCTGGAGCGCCAGCATGACCGCATCGAGCAGGGCGAGAAGGACGGGACCATCAACAAGCAGGAACACCGCAAACTGGCCCGCCAGGGGGAACGGATCAACCGCCAACGCAAGCGGGATTTGAAGAAGGACGGTGGGACCCTCGATAAGAAAGACCGTCACAAGCTGGAAAAAGAAGAAAACCACCGGTCCAATGAGATTTACAAGGACAAGCACAACTAAGAAGGTCCGGTAGACGCAAAAAGGGCGGGGAGATTTCTCCCCGCCCTTTTTTTATGTGCTTTTACCGCCGACTGTCATCTATCGACTGCCGTTACTCCGCAATGTATTTTCCGATGGTAACCTTGTTGGCGATGGCACCTTCCACGTATTCCTTGGCCAGCTTGGCCTTGGGCGAATCGGCCGGAGCCAGTTCCACGTACTTCTTCCAGCATTCAACGGCCTTTTCCTTATAACCACGGTTGAGGTAAATGCCGCCCAGGTGGAAATGCACGTCGACATGGTTGGGATCCAGTTGAAAGACCCTTTCATATTCCACCATGGCTTCCTCCCACCACATCTTGGCGTAATAGGCGTTGCCCAGGTGGAAATGGGCCGAGGGATGGTCGGGCCTTAACGAAACCGCCTTGGTGCATTCCTTGATGGCCTCGTCATACTGGCCTTCTTTAAAGAAGAGAATGCCCAGGTTCAATTGGGCCGGAAAATAGGTGGAATCCAGGCCGATGGCCTGGCGGTAAAGATTTTCCGCTCCGACAAAATCCTGGCTCCGGTAGAGTTCGATTGCTTTGTTGTTCAGTTCTTCCGGTGTGGCCATCCCGCTTCCGTCTCCCAACCCGTTTAGGGGATCACTTTATTAAGGGGGTACTCGACGATGCCTTCGGCGCCCGCGTCCTTGAGCTTGGGGATCATGGTTCGGACGATCTTCTCATCCACCACCGTGTCCACGTCCACCCAGTTCTTGTCCTGCAGGTCCGCCACTGTGGGCGAATTGAGCGAGGGCAACACCTTCAAGACTGCGTCCAGCTTGGTGCGGGGCACGTTCATTTTCAAGCCAACCTTTTCCTCCGCGGCGAGGGCGCCCTTAAGGAGCAGCACCATATCTTCGATCTTCTTTTTCTTCCAGGGGTCGCCCCAAGCGGCCTTATTGGCGATGACCAGGGTATTGGATTCCATGAGGGTTTCCAGGATCACCAGGTTGTTGGCCCGCAGCGATGAGCCTGTCTCGGTGACCTCGATGATGGCGTCGGCCAGTTCGGGCGGTTTGGCCTCGGTGGCTCCCCAGGAGAATTCCACCTGGGCGTTGACGCCGTTCTTCTTTAAATATTCCTTGGAAACGTTCACCAATTCGGTGGCGATCTTCTTGCCTTCCAAATCCTTGACCGACTTGATGGCGGAGTTGGCCGGGGCGGCCAAGACCCAGCGCACGGGCCGCAAACCGGCCTTGGCGTAGATCAACTCGGCCACTTCCTGCACCTTGGAGCCGTTTTCCATCACCCAGTCCCGGCCCGTCATGCCCACGTCGAGGGTGCCGTCTTCCACATAGCGGCTCATTTCCTGCGCGCGGATCAACATGGCCTTCATTTCGGGATCGTCGATGGCTGGAAAATAGGAGCGGGAGGTCGAGGAGATCTTGTACCCCGCCTTGCCGAAGAGATGAAAGGTGGATTCCTGGAGGCTGCCTTTGGGTAATCCCAGTTTCAGTAAATTGGACATTTCCGTTTATCCTTATAGAAAACTTGGCCCGGTTGGGCCGGCTTGGGCTGTATTACGCAATCCATCCAAATAAAAAGGGGCCTCCGGCCCCAAAATTGAGAACTGTGTGGTCCTCATTTCCTTAAATCGGGCTAAGCCCGACCTGATTAAGGAAAATGAGGATAACGCCCGACCTTGGCTTTGACAAGGTCTGATTATATCTTTAAAGGGGTTTGGAACTTCTGTAGACTGACGCCTTTCGAATCTCCCGGAGACAATCATCTTGGAAAACGCCGTCCAATTTTACGATTACACCCGCCCCGAACTCGTGCGCCTTTTAGGCGAATGGGGCTCCCCCCGCCACGTGGGCACCCAGGTCTTCCATTGGCTCTACCGGAAGCACGCCAGGAGCTTCGGCGAAATGACCGACCTTTCCAGGGAACTGCGGGGTGAACTGGAAACCAAAGCCGCCCTTTCCCCCTTGAAGCTGCATACCCGGCAGGCCTCCCAAGACGGTACGGTGAAATACCTTTGGCAGTTGCCCTCCGACGCCAAGGGCCAGTCCGCCCTGGTGGAAAGCGTGCTCATCCCCATGGCCCGGGATGAGGAAGGGGAGCCCTCCCGTTATACCGCCTGCCTTTCCACGCAGGCCGGCTGCCGCATGAAATGCGCTTTTTGCGCCACCGGGGTCCCCAAGTTCCAGCGCAACCTGACGACCGCCGAAATCGTGGCCCAGATCATCGGCATGGAGCAGGACTCGGGCACTCCCTTTAATAACGTCGTCGTCATGGGCATGGGAGAACCCATGGATAATTATGAGAATACGCAGAAAGCCATGCGCATCCTGCACGACCCCGAGGGGCTCAACCTGGGCCGCCGCCGCATCACCATCTCCACTTCCGGCCTCCTGGAACATATCGACCGCTTTATCAAGGACGATTGGCCCGTTTCCCTGGCCGTTTCCCTGCACAGCGCCGATCCCGAAATCCGCAGCCGGATCATGCCCATCAACCGCTCCAATCCCCTGGACAAGCTGCGCAAACTCATGCGCAAATATACCTTCGTGCGGCGCCTGCCCGTGACGCTGGAATACATCCTTTTAAAGGACGTGAATGACCGCCCGGAGGACGCCGACAAACTGGCGGCCTATTGCAAGGACCTGCTATGCAAGGTCAACTTGATCCGCTATAACCCGGTACCGACGCTTCCCTTTGACTCCCCGACCGAAGAAAAGGTGCTGGCCTTCCGGGAACAATTGAAGGCCAAGGGAATGCGGGTTTTCCTGAGGGAACGCAAAGGCGTGGATATCGCCGCGGCCTGCGGCCAATTGGGGTTTGAAAACACCCCCGCCGTAAAATAACACGAGGAACCGATGAAACTTCCTTTTGAAAACATCAAACTCACCCCGGCCGAAAAAAACCTCACGCGGCGGGCCCTCGCCATCCTGGGAAGTTTTACGGCCATCACCTTCGTCACCGCCCTGGCTTCCATGCTTTTCACCCAGCTTCACGAACCCATGATCGTCCCTAAGATCGTCGGGATGGACCAATCCCAGGCCGAGGGCGCCCTTTCCTCCAAGGGGCTTCACCTCAAGGTCACCCGGTCCCAATACGACGAGCATATGCCCCTGGGCCTGGTCAGCGAACAGTTGCCCAAGGCCAACAGCTATGCCAAACGGGGGCAGGTGGTGGAAGTGGTCTTGAGCAAGGGCAACCCCAAGGTGAAGGTGCCTTCGGTGGTCCAAATGTCCTTCCCCCAGGCGCAGATCGCCCTGGCCGGGGCCCATTTGAGGGTGGGCCGGGAGTCCTTGATGAACTCCCAGGAACCCCAGGATACGGTGCTGGCCCAGATGCCCTCCGCGGACGAAGTGGCCGATTCTTTCACGGAGGTCAACCTGCTGGTGGCCGCCGGCCCTCCCCAGCCGAGCTTCATCATGCCGGACCTGAAGAACCAGCCGCTCCAAAAGGCCTTCAAGGCCCTCCGGCCCGCCGGCATCACCATCCAGAACATCAAGAGTGAAGTACACGATGACCTGGATTCGGAAACCATCCTCTCCCAAGTCCCACCCTCGGGCACCCGGCTCCAGGAAAAAGACAATGTCTCCTTCACGGTCAGCTCAAAAAGCACCGACTCCCTCAAGGCCCGCTACGCCAAGATCGCCTTTGACATGCCCGAGGGGAACCCCCGCCGCCTACAAATCGACGTCTTCGACAGTTCCGGCACCCAAACGATCTACAACAAGATGGAGTCGCCCAAGGACCACGTGGAAGTCGGCGTCTCGGTCAAGGGCACGGCCTCGGCCCAGATTTATCTGAACCAGGAATTCGTCAAAGAGATACCCATCGAATAGCCTGAATAAGATTCACGGGAAGGTCTCATGTCAAAACCGCTTCTTTTTTTATTTTTGATTATTTCAATGTTTTATCCAAATCGCGTCCTAGCCCAAAGCAAGGTCCTGCGGACCATCGACACCATGGACATCCGGGGCGTGGAAGAAGATGACCCCCTCCTGGCCAAACGCTTCTCCCAAAAAGAGGCCTTCTATTCCGTCCGGCCACCCGCCAACTGGAAAGCCCAGGCGGTCGGCGATACGGAAAAGCCGCTTCAATATGCCGTGAAGTTCAAAGACCCCAAGACGACGGATTTTATGAGCCTCGGCCTCATTCAAGGCGGACCGCAGGATTTGAGCATCGGGGGTTTGAGCAAGTTCCGGGGGGATTTCCTGGGCACCGTCCGGAAAAAGGGGCTTGGGCAGATCGTTGGAAGCGACCTTTTTCATTTCGGCCATTACACCTGCCTCCAGGTGATCGCAAAGCACAACAAGAACGTCGTACTCCAGCTTTTGATCTTCGACGAACCCGGCTCCTTCCTCCAACTGGCCTTTTCAGTGGACCAAAGCCGCTACCACCCCCTGGCCCGGGCCATGGAGGCCTCGATTGCCTCGGTGGAGTGGCCCAATTTCGAAACTTCAAAATAAACGCCGAAAAACCTGGGATTGCCATGCCGGCAAATGCCCCGATTGGGGCGCCTCCCCGCAACGACAGCTCACAAACACCTTCCCGCCTCTTTTCCAACAGGTATAATGCCCCCAGTTTCGAGCGGTACCCTCATTATCATTTTAAGGAATCGGGCTTCGCCCGATGAAGGTTATGAGGGTGATGCAGTTTTCCCAATGGAGGGCCGAAGGCCCCGAATGAGTGGATAAACTGTATAGAAATCCAAGGAGGTTTTATGAAAAAGGCTCTTTGTCTGCTGCTTTGTTGCGGCTTCCTTTCCATTTCCCTTTCGGGTTGCTACACCCTGAATCACACCGTCGGCAATGGCGGTAACGGGCAAACGGTGGCGAGCAACCGCGAGTGGTACATCCTTTGGGGCTTGATTCCCTTGAACAACGTGGATGGGGAAAAGATGGCCTTGGAAAATAACCTGACGAACAACTACACCATCACGTCCCAAATGAGCTTCGTGGACGTGCTGTTGAGCATCGTGACGGGGATTGTCACAATCCACGCCCAGACGGTCAGCGTCTCAAAGTAACTTCCCTGCCGTAAAAACAAAAACCCCCGTGCCATAAGGCCGGGGGTTTTTGTTTTTCAGGATCCTCGCGAATCAGCCTCAGGGCGCGGGAGGTTCCACCTTTTTCTTTTTGGCCTTCAATAACTTCTCCCGGTCCTCTTGGGCCCTTCTTTCCGCGTCTTTTCTTTCATTAAGGTTGTCCGCCCGGGCTTGGAGGGCCCGGTCGACCGCCTGGAGCCGGTCCTGCTGGTTCTTTTCGCGCATCATCAGCCGGAGGACCTTGAAACGGTCCCTATCCCCGGCCTTCTGGAGCTTCTCCCACAATTGGGTTTTGTCGTCCTTAGGCAAGGCGTCAAAGGACTTCAGGGCCCCTTCCCTTTCCTTTTGGCGCTGGGCGATAAGATCGCGGTACTTTTGCCAGTTCTGATAACGCTCCCTTTCACGGTCGTTCAAAAGCCTTTGGAGGTGGAACAAGCCTTCATCCCCGGCGAATTCGGAATGCCGCCCGGCGGGCACTTTTTGGGATTGGTCCGCCTTGTCCATCTCCACCAGTCCCTCATAGGTATTGGTCGAGATGGAGGAACCTTCCTTTTGCACTTCGAAAGCGGTGCCTCGTACGCCGCAAACGACGCCTCCGGACTCGATCTCGAAGGACGAATGGCTGGAGCCCATCTTTTGAACCTGGGCCAAAACCCGGCCGGCGAGAAGCTTGAGCCGGCTCAAGAAACCCTTCGGGCCCGGCTTGGCCAGGTCCCCCACCTTGAGGTGGCTGCCGCCGGACAATTGGATCACCGCCGCATTATTGAAGGCGAGGGAAGCCTGCGAGCCCTCGGGTACCGTGACTTCGTCGCCCGTTTGCACGGTCTGGTCGGGCTCGGCTGTCACGGGCTTGGAAGCGCCCTTGGGCAGGATGAAGACCTGGCCCTTGATCTCGTCCACGACGTAACCGGTGGGAAGTTGGGAAGAAAGGTTCGCGGACGAATTTTCGTCGGCTTTCACGGCTTTCAATGGAAGGGCAAAGAGAACGGCAACAAACGCGAAACTTGAAACGATGCGGAGGTTCCTGTTCATGCCGACATTCTAGGGCATGGGTAGGATGTTGTAACCCTTTTTGCTAAGATACGCGCCTAAGCTTAAATTACGAGGTCATCCATGCCCATCAAAGTCTCCGCCTCCATCCTCTCCGCCGACTTCGGGGACCTTCTCAAGGACGCCCGCCAGGCCATCGAGGCCGGTTGCGACATGCTGCACATGGACGTCATGGACGGCCATTTCGTGCCCAACATCTCCTTTGGGGCCCCGGTCATCGCCAGCCTCAAGGGCAAGGTCAACGTCCCCTTGGACACCCATTTGATGATCGAGAACGCGGAAAAATACATCCCCGACTTCGTCAAGGCGGGTTCCACTTACATCCTTTTCCACGCCGAGGCCATCGAAAACCCCCAATCCACCATCCACCTCATCAAACAGGACGGCTGCCGGGCGGGCATGGTCCTGAATCCTACGACGTCCGAGGAAGTCCTCAAGCCCTTCATGAAGGACCTGGATTACATCCTCTTCATGTCCGTTTGGCCTGGTTTTTCGGGCCAATCCTTCATCCCCGACGTGGTGCCCAAAATCGCCCGCTTTTCCAAGTGGTGCCGGGAAGAAGGCCTCTTCCCCGAGATCGCCGTGGACGGGGGCATGAACGCCAAAACCGCGCCTTTGGTAGTCGAAGCGGGCGCCACCTTGCTGGTGGCGGGAAATGCCGTCTTCAAGGCGCCCAATAGGCTGGAAGCCGTCGAAGCCCTCAAATCCGCCGGAAAAGGCCGTTAACCAAATCAGCCACGGATAAACACGGATGAACACGGATAAGACGCAAATCCTTCCAAAACGGTTCGGGAATAGTCTTTTGAATATCCGTGTGTATCCGTGTCCGTCAGCGGCTAAAAATTACTTTTTCGCTTTCGCCCTGTCCGTGGTTTTGTCTGGTTGTGCGACGGCGCCGGTGACGAAACCCGTTTCCGGCGAGGAAGCCCAGACCCAGTCCCTCCTCTCCCGGGCCGCCAGCCAATTCGCTTCACCCAATCCGCCCAAGGCCCTGACCCTCGACGACCAGGCCCAGGTCGAATGGCGGCCCGACCGGAGCTTGCGGGTGACCGTCCACCAGTTTTGGGCCGCCCGGGTCAAACCCGACCATCCCTTGCCCCTGCTGGCCAGCATCAACCAAGATTCCCAGATCCTGAACATCCAGACCTTGAAACTTTACCAGCAGGATGCCAAAGGTAATTTCCTGCCCGTTGACCCCCAACCCCAGGTTGCTTGGGTGCCGCCCCAGGACAATCTCCCGTTGAGCCTTTCCAAGATCACCTCCTGCCGCCTGCCCGACCTCGAAGCGGGCCAAGCCCTGGAGGTGAAATACAGCCTGGAAACCAAAACCTCGTCCCTCTTGGTGGACAAGGACATGATGAACAACCCCACCAAACCCCATCCCGTGGCGCCCGAGCCCAGCTTCGCTTTCCGTTGGAACGACTACACTCCCTCGCTCCAAAAGGACATGACCCTCCATATCCCGGCAGGCCTGGAACTCTACGGCACCCGGCTGAGGCTGCCGGCGGACTTCGTCTCCGACGAACCCACCGTGCCCAAGGGCCATGAGAAAACCGTGCACCTTTCCATGGGTCCCCAGGACCCCATCCCCTACGAAAGCTACCAACCCGCTTTGCAGGACCTGGTGCCCCTGACCGCCTTTACCCTCAACAAGTCCTGGGAAGAAGCGGTCATGCCCTACCGCATCCGCATCAAAAGGTACATGGACGGGGACCTCACCAAGGTGGAGGACCTCATTGGCGACGCCGGGAACAATACCGGCGAAGCCTTGGCCGACCGGGTGGCCGAGGTCAAAAGGGCCATCGAGCAGAAGGTGGACTTCGTGGATACGGGCCTGCCCGTTTACCTGAACCCCGACCGGCCCGTGACCGAGATCATCGACAGCGGCAAAGGCACCGCACACGACATGGCGGTCCTTTTGGCTACGGCCCTCAAATCCATAAAACTCAACGTTTCGGTCTACCTTTACCGCCAGGCCTCCAGCGGTGAGTTGGTCACGGACCTTCCGGCCCTGTCCCAATTCAACGGTGTCCTGGTGGCCATTCCCTCCGGCAAGGACACCCTCTGGGTCGACCCAACCGAACCCCTGGCCGCCCCCGATGTACTGCCCATCAACGCCCTGGACCGCAAGGCCTTGGGGGTTCTGACGCCCCTCAATTGGAAGCTGACCCCTTCTTTCGCCGCCAAGGACCATCGCAAACACCGCGACGCGGTGATGGATCTGGACCCCCAAGGCAACCTGAACTGCACCGTGGATATCCTGGCCTATGGCTCTTCCGAATTGGCCCTTCGCCAGTTTTTCAGGGCCACCACCGACGACAAACGGCGGGACCTGGTTTACCGGGGCCTGGCCAAGCTTTTCCCAACGGTCACGCTGACCGACTACCGCTTCGGGGATTACCGCGACATTTCCAAGCCACTGGACGTGCACTACGCCTTCCAGATCCCCTCCTACGCCAAATTCATCAAGGGCGGCGGCATGGTCTTTTTCCCGGTGGTCTTCGAGGATGTGGAGGACTTTTTTTCCGTTTTACGGGATACCCGCCAGACCCCGGTGGTGGTGCCCCAAAACTTCAATTCGGAAACCCAAACCATCGTGAAGCTGCCACCGGGCTACCAGGCTGGGGATCTGCCCAAGGACATCACCTTCGCCAATGCCGTGGCTGAATTTTCCTCCACTTCCAAACTGGACTTCGGCACCCTCAGCTATGACCGGTATTTGGGCGTGAAGGAAAGAACCATCGCCCTGGGCAAGGATTACAAGGATTTGCTGGCCTTTTACCAGGCGGTCCTAACCCAGGACCGGAAACCCTTTACGGCGGTCCGGAAAAAATAAAGGAGGCTATATGGCGGGCGTTGATTTGAGTGAGCTAGGACCGTTGAAAAGCCTGGTGGGAACCTTCAAGGGGAACATCGGCGACGACGTGGCCCCTTCCGACGACCGGGGCGCCGAAAACAACAAATACCACGAAGTGATCGTGTTCACCCACATCCTGCCCGCCCAGAACCACGAACAAACGCTTTACGGTTTACGGTACCACCAGCAGGTCTTCCGCCACGGTGAGGAATTCCCCTTCCACGACCAGGTGGGTTACTGGCATTGGGACCCCAAAGCCAAGCAGGTGATGCAGTCCCTCACTATTCCACGGGGCCAGGCGGTCTTGGCGGGAGGCCACGCCGAGGAGAACTCCAAATCCTTTAAGCTCAAGGCCGAACTGGGCTCCAAGACCTTCGGGATCGTCTCCAATCCCTTTTTGGACAAGGAATTTCAAACAATAGGCTATGAAATCCAACTATCGTTCCCGGACGATGAAACCTTCGTTTATGAACAGGTGACCAAGATCCAGATCAAGGGCCAACCCAAAGTCTTCGAGCACCGCGACAAGAACACCCTCAAGCGGACAAGTGCTTAGTTCATCCAGCGGGTAAAACCATTCATTGAAAACTTGAACTGTTCAAAAGGAGGAAGAATGGGACGCGAAAATCGGCCGGGGAAAGAAGTGGATAACAACCCGAGAGCCCTTTTCACCGTTTTTTTCCTGCTTTGGATATCTCCGGCTTTTCCGGACTCCAAGCCAGCTACTTGGGCGGCTCCGGCCGCAGCCATTCTCAAGGTCGATGACTTCGAGTCGAGCAAGCCCGCCTTTGGGGCTAAGTGGTGGACCATGTGTGATAACTACAGCAAACTTTCCCCCAAGCCCTTTGCCGTGCTTCCTGGCGGCTCTCCAAAGTCCCCCGGCCATTGCGCCGGCATAAAGGGCTACATGGGAAACTTCAAGAACGGAAGCTGGGCGGCCCTTTTCCTTTCACTGGACCCGGCTGAAAAACCCGTCAACCTCTCCGCCTACAAAGCCGTGCGTTTTTACGCCCAAGGGGATGGCAGCACCCATTTCTTGGGATTGAAAAAAACCTCGCGCCAGGAATTCCTGGGCCTCAAAGCGGGCTTCATCGCTCCCAAAACCTGGACGCAAGTAACCATCCCTTTTAAGTCCATCACCCTATCCAACGGAGGGCGCCACGTCCTAGCGGAATTTGATGATGTTTCGGACTTGATCTTCTCCGCGGGCGACGACAACGCGAATTTCGACATAAAAATTGATGACGTGGAATTCTTGAAATAAGCGGCTTCGGGACCGGGATGCCCCAAGCGGGCGAAAGACTCATGCGCCACCTTGTCCACGAAGGGGAGGCCAAATGAAAACAATCATTATTCTTATCGTGGCCTCGGCCTTCTTGTCCTCATGTGGAGAGGCGCAATCCCCCAAGGCCGACAACGGCGGCGTGAGCCAAATCCACGCGGGAGGCGGTTTCACCTTCCTGATCCGGGATACCGGACAGCCCCTCAGCATGGGCAGTGGAAACGGCGACAACACCAATAATGAATTGTGGCTGATCAACGACTCCACGGGGGATAAACGCCTCTTGGCGGCGTGCAAAGACGCGCAAGAAATGGAAAATGAAATTTGTGATATTGAAAGCCCGCAGTTCTCCTTGGATAAATCGAGGGTTTATTTCGAGTCTTCCGCCTGGGCGACTTCCGGGGCCATTCATGTGGTGGACCTTAAAAACGGAAAGGAAAAATACCTATGCCCCGGGAACGGGCTCCAGGTGATTGGCTCGGGAAAATACAAGGGCGATATCGTCACCAGCATGCACAAATACAGGGGCGGCGAGGGAGGTTCCTACGATCATTTTTTCGTGGTCGGCCCCGACGGCAAGGAGTTGAAGGATTTGGGGGAAGAATTGGATAAAAGCAAGCTGCATTAATACCGTTCACGACGGGAACCCGTCGTGAACGGTTCACAAAATAGCAAAAACCGGCTGTTGCATCTCAGCGCGGCCGGAAATTCCCGGGCCTGGAGTTTCCGCCGTCCGGCCGCCTGAACCCGCCTTTGGGGCGGAAGTTCCCTCCTGGCCGGGGGGGCCGGTTGCCCCCCTCGGGACGATGCCCCTGGTGCCTTTGTTCTCCGAAGCGGTTTTCCGGACGGTTGCGGTGTTCCCCGGAAAAAGGCCGCTGTTCCCCTTGCCGATGCTCAAAACGGTCCCGCTGTTGCCCCTGGGACGGCCTTGGACGATGCTTTCCGCCGCCGAACCCGCCTTCTTTGCGGAAGCCCTGGCGGTCATCCCGTGAAAAGCCCCTGTTTTGGTGCCGGGACTTGTCGCCACCAAAGAATTTATTGCCGATCTTCTGGATAAAGCTCTCCGGCTTCGTCCAATTACGGGACTCATTGGAAAGCGGTTGTTTCTCATCGTCCTCATTGAAAGGGACATTGCTATTCCGCGACTCTTCCCGGGGCCGTTGAAACCGATCCCGGTGTTGTTCCGACCTTTGCTGGTGCCGCCCGTCCGGATGACGGTTTTTTCCGTGGAAATCCTTCGATGGGGAATCCCGGTGGCCGCCTTGGAATCCCCGGTTGTCCTGCTGCCGGTGCTGCTGGGACTGCCGGGGTTGGAAATCCCTCTGTCCCCTGTCTCCCGAGCCCTGTTGGGGCCAGTCCCGGTGGGAATTTCGGTGTTGTGGGTGCGCTTGTCCTTGGGGATGGCGCCCTCTTGGGGGTTGGCCCTGGTGTGGAGACCCGTGTTGGGATTGTGGGTGCCTCGGCGAGGGGGTTCCGGGTTGGGGGGACTTTTCTTCCTTTGGCGCGGTGAAGCCGAACCGGGAGGTCTTGACGGGAATGGACTTGGGATCGGCGCCGATGAGCCGCAATATCCGCCGCCAAAGGTCGTTGTCCTCGGGAGTGATAAAGCAGAGGGACTCTCCCTCGGCTCCCGCCCGGGCCGTGCGCCCCACCCGGTGGATGTAATCTTCCGGGTTGCGCGGCAGGTCGTAGTTGATGACATGGGCAATGTGGTGGATGTCCAGCCCGCGCGCCGCGATGTCGGTGGCCACCAGGACGTCGAAACTCCCTTCCCGGAACTGGTCGATGGCCTGCCGCCGTTGCGATTGGGTGCGCCCGCCGTGGATGCGGGTGATTTTGACGCCGCTTTCCTTCAGGCGGTTCATGATGCGGTCCACCCGGTGCTGGGTGCGGGCGAAAATAAGCACCGATCCCCGACGTTCCTTCAACTCCCCCAGCAATTCCTCGGGCTTCTTGGCCTCGGTGGTATAGAGCACCTTTTGGGCGATCTTGGTGACCGGTTGGGTGGCCGAGCCCACCGTGATGCGCACCGGGTCCTTCAGGTACTTGGACCCCATGGCCTGGATGTCCGGCGGGAAGGTGGCGGAAAAAAGCAGGGTCTGCCTTGTGCCGGTGAGGCGTTTGCGGATTTCCTCCAACTGGGGCGCGAAACCCATGTCCAGCATCCGGTCGGCCTCGTCCAGCACCAAAAAACCCGTGGTGGACAGGTTGAGGGAGTTCCGGTTCAAGTGGTCGATCACCCGGCCGGGTGTTCCAATAATGAGTCTTGGTCTTTTGGCCAGGACGGCAAATTGGGCTTTCATGTTGGCCCCGCCGATGAGAAGGACGCCGCCGCCGACGTCGTGGCTCCCGGCGAGGTTTTTCAAAACATCCAAAACCTGCACGGCCAATTCGCGCGTGGGCGTGAGGACCAGGGCGGTCTTATCCTTGTTCTTGTCCAGGTAGGTAAGGATGGGAAGGCCGAAGGCGGCCGTCTTTCCGGTGCCGGTCTGGGCCGAGGCGATGACATCCTTTCCTTCCAGGGCC
>JAJPJW010000198.1 GCA_021324075.1 Pseudomonadota bacterium
ATCGCCCGAAAGCTCGGGCTCCATGGTGGGCACCTTGCCCTTGAGGACTTCACCGGTGGAACCGTTGAGGGAAATCCATTCCCCTTCGTTGATGGTGACGCCGTTGGCGGTGAACTTCTTGGCGTGTTCATCCACCTTGATGGATTCGCAACCCGCCACGCAGGTCTTGCCCATGCCGCGGGCCACGACCGCTGCGTGGGAGGTCATTCCGCCGCGGGCGGTCAGGATGCCTTCCGCCGCGTCCATGCCATGGATATCGTCCGGCGAGGTCTCCAGACGGACCAGGATGCACTTCTTGCCTTCGGACTTGAAGTTCACGGCCTCATCGGCGGTAAAGACCGCCTGGCCCGTGGCCGCGCCCGGCGAGGCCGGAAGACCCTTGGTAATGACCTCTTTCGGGGCCTTGGGGTCGAACACGGGATGGAGCAATTGATCCAGCTGGATAGGCTCCACGCGTTGGGGCGCCTCTTCCTTGGTGATGAGCTTCTCATTGACCAGGTCAATGGCGATCTTCACCGCCGCGGCCGCTGTGCGCTTGCCCGTGCGGGTCTGCAGCATGAAGAGCTTCTTCTTCTCGATGGTGAACTCGAAATCCTGGATGTCACGGTAATGCTTCTCCAGCCGCTTGGTGGTCTCATAGAGCTGCTTGAAGACGCTGGGCATGTCCTTTTCCAGGTCGGCGATGGGATGGGGGGTACGGACACCCGCCACCACGTCTTCGCCCTGCGCGTTCAAAAGATACTCGCCGTAGAACTTCTTTTCGCCCGTGGCCGGGTTGCGGGTAAAACCCACGCCCGTGCCCGAATCGTCGCCCATGTTGCCGAAAACCATGGACTGCACGTTGACGGCGGTGCCGATGTCGTGGGGAATGTCGTTTTGCTTGCGGTAATAGATGGCGCGGTCGTTCATCCAGGAACGGAAAACGGCGTCACGGGCACCGCGCAACTGGGCCATGACATCCTGGGGAAAGGCCTTCCCGGTTTTTTCCTTGATCAGGTCCTTGAATCTCTCGACCATTTCCTTGAGGTCGGAAGCGGACAATTGGGTGTCGAGCTTCACACCTTTCTCTTCCTTCATGTGGGTGATGACATGTTCGAAAACTTCCTTGCCCATTTCCATCACCACGTTTCCGTACATTTGGATGAAGCGGCGGTAGGAATCCCAGGCAAAGCGCTCGTTGTTGGTGGAGGCAACCAAACCCTTGATGGTCTCGTCGTTGAGGCCCAGGTTGAGGATGGTGTCCATCATGCCGGGCATGGAGAACTTGGCGCCCGAACGGACGGAAACCAGGAGGGGGTTGTTCTTGTCCCCGAACTTCTTACCCAGGGCCTTTTCCAGGCGGGAGAGGTGCGCCTGCATTTCCTTGTCGATGGATTCGGGGACCTTCTTGCCGCTCTCGTAGTAGATGCGGCAGGTTTCGGTGGTGATGGTGAAGCCGGGGGGAACGGGCACGCCTGCATTGGTCATCTCCGCCAGGCCGGCGCCCTTGCCGCCCAGCTCGGCCTTCATGGTGCCTTCGCCTTCGGCCTTGCCGTTGCCGAAGAAATAGACGAATTTGTTGCTCTTGGAGCTTCCTTTGGATTTGGACTTCCCGGACGATTTCTTCTTCGTGGCGGTTTTCGGCATTGGCTTCCTCCTGAAAAGTTAAAAACGTATCGAGCGATCAACCACGGCTTTTGGCTTTGTTTGGGTTTGAATCTTGGCCGGTAACGGCGGTTGGAGCAGACACCTGCCGTCAAAGGGGCCTTATTGTAGCAAACCCCTTTTTGAATGCAACGAGAGGCTTGTAAATAAAGGCCGCTTCAATCCGTTAAAAAACCAGGGAAACGAAGGCGGGGCCGGCCGCTTATTTGGCGGGATTGGACGGGCTTTCGGAGGCATAAACCAGTTTCCGGAAATCGCAAAGCACCAGGAGAAGGTCCGCGGCCTGCTTGAGGAGAGCCAGGCGGTTGTTGCGGACCTTGGCATTCTTGTCCATGACCATGACCTTCTCGAAAAAGGCGTGGATGGGTTGGACCAAGGTTTCCAAATGTCCCGCGATCTGGGCGTAATAGTCCGCGCTGTCGCGGTCCGTATCCGCCACGAGTTTTTGGGCGAACTGGATCTTTTCGAAAAGGCCCCTTTCCTCTTCCATCTTCAAAAGGGGCTTTGCCACTTTGGCGGAAACCTTCTTTTCCGGGAGGATTCGCAAAACCCGGCCCGCCGCAGTGACGAGTTTCTGGAAATTCGCGTCCATCTTGGCCTTTTGGACCGTTTCGGCCTTCGAGATCATGTCGATCAGGGTGGGCGCCTCGGTGGCGGTCACGGCGTTGACGACATCATAGGAAAGGCCTTTGGCCTCCAACACGGTCTGCAGGCGGCTCTTGAGAAATTCGACGACCTCGGGAACTTCCTTGCCTTTGGAAGTCTTCCCGTATTGTCTTTCCGCCGCGCCCACCAGTTGTTCCAATGAAACCTTATATTTGTTCTCCAGTAGGATTTGAAGCACACCCAAGGCCTGGCGCCGCAGGGCGAAGGGGTCCTGGGAGCCTGTGGGAATAATCCGAGCCTTGAAGCAACCGACGATGGTGTCCAGCTTGTCCGCCATGCTAAGGAGGGCCGGAGCGCCCGATGGGGGCAGCTTGTCCCCCGAGAACCGGGGGTAATAGTGGAATCGGATGGCTTCACCCGCTTCCGGCAGACCCTGCTTGGCCGCGTAAAGGCCGCCCATGACCCCCTGCAGGCTGTTGAATTCCTTTTCCCGGATGATGTTGGTGGCCAGGTCCGCTTTGCAAAGAGGGGCGGCCTGGGCCGCCTCCTTCACCGCTTCCTTGGGAATACCACAAAGGGGGCCTAGCTTTTCCACCAGCTTTTCCAGGCGGGCGCCCTTGTCGGCCATGTTGCCCATGCCTTCCAGCCACGTGATGCCGGTCAGTTTCGCGGCCCAGGTTTCCAGGGGAACCTTCATATCCTCGGACACGAAGAACTTCGCGTCCTCCAGGCGGGCCTTGAGCACTCCTTCGTTGGCCCGGATCACCACCGCCTTATCGCGCGGGGTGCCGTTGATGACGCCGATGAAATAGGGGGCCAGATGGTCCTGCCGGTCCCTCACGGCGAAGTATTTCTGGTGCTCCCGCATGGCCGTCACGATGACCTGCTCGGGCAGTTCCAGGTATTTGGGGTCGAAAGCGCCCATGACCACGTCGGGCGATTCGATGAGGTTGTTCACATCATCCAACAATTCCGGGTCGGGGATGACCAGGGTTCCTTTGTCCGCCGCGGCCAGTTGGACCTTGTTCCAGATCATCTGCCGGCGTTCATCGGGATCGGCCACCACGCCCGCCTGCTTGAGGACTTCCAGGTATTCACCCGCTTCTTCGACATCCAGCGGACCTTGTTTCAAGGACCTTAAACCCCGGGTTTCCCGGCTGCTGTAAAGCCCGGCGATCTCGAAGGGGATGACCGTACGGGAAAAAACCGCGCAGACCCAGCGGATGGGCCGGGCGAAAAGGAACTCGCCGTTCCCCCAGCGCTGGACCTTGGGGAACCGGATTTTTTTGATCACTTCGGGGAAAACCTCGGCCAGGATCTCGGAAGTCAGCCGCCCCCCGCCTTTTTTCATGGCCACCACCACCTCGCCCTTGGGGGTCATCTTGCGCTTCAAGGAGGCGGCCGAGACGCCCTGCGCCTTGGCGAACCCTTCCCCGGCGCGGGTGGGCAGGCCGTGCTCGTCAAAAGCCACCGAAACCAGGGGCCCTGTGACTTCCTTGCTGGAATCCTGCTGCATTTCAGGCAGGCCCTTGAAGAAAAGGGCCAGCCGCCGCGGGGTGTAATAGGTGTAGAGGTTCTGGAAGGAGATGTGGCGGTCCTTAAGGGAAGCCTCGGCGGCGGCCACCATCTGGTCCATGGCCGGTCTTATATAGGAGGAAGGAAGTTCCTCGCAGCCGACCTCAAGTATGGCATCTTTTAAAATCATGGAATCACCGGAACCCTAAAGGCGAAATGGAAAACCGCTCAACTGTTTTCAAAATACTGGGCCAACTGCTGCCCGTCTTTGTCCTTCTTTTGGGCTTTCTTGAGCAGGGGGAAACCCATCTCTTCCCTTTCCTTCACATAGGCCGTAGCCACCGCTTTGGCCATGCCCCTTACCCGGGCGATGTAATTGGTCCGCTCGGCCACGGATATGGCACCCCGGGCGTCGAGCAGGTTGAAGCTATGGGAAGCCTTGATGACGTAATCGTAAGCCGGGGCGGTCAGCTTCAACTCCAACAGGCGCCGGACCTCGCCCTCGTAATCCTTGAAATGCTTGAGGAGCATCTTGGTGTTGGCATGTTCAAAATTGAAGGCCGAGAACTGCTTTTCCGCCTGGTGGAAGATGTCCCGGTAGGTGATGTCCTTGCCCCCATAGTGGAGGTCCCAAACGCTGTTCACCCCTTGGATGACCGTGGCGATTCGCTCCAGGCCGAAGGTGATCTCCCCGGAAACGGGCTTGAGTTCCAGGCCGCCGGTGGTCTGGAAAAAGGTGAATTGGGTGATCTCGATGCCGTCCATCCAGACCTGCCAGCCCAGTCCCGAAGCGCCGAGCGTGGGGGATTCCCAGTCGTCCTCCACGAAGCGGATATCGTGCTCGTCCTGGCGGATGCCGATCTCCTCCAGCGACTCCAGGTACATCTCCACCATGTTTTCCGGGGAGGGCTTGAGGATGATCTGGTATTGGTAGTAATGCTGCATGCGGTTGGGGTTTTCACCGTAACGGCCGTCCTTGGGGCGGCGGCAGGGGTCCACATAGGCCACGTGGTAGGGCTCGGGGCCCAGCACACGGAAAAAAGTGGCGGGGTTGAAGGTGCCCGCGCCCTTTTCCAGGTCGTAGGGCTGTTGGATCACGCAGCCCTGGCGGCTCCAGTAGCGGTCGAGGGTTAAAATGAGGTCTTGTAAGGAAAGGGCCATGGTTTCAAACCGTTTTTTATTGGAAAAGCAGGAAATTCAACATAAGGGATTTGGTATTGGCGAACAAGCCTAAAACTCCTATTCCGTTGCTTTTTACGCGGCACCTTCTTGGGGACAACCGTTGTGAGGGGACAAAAAAAAAGCCCCCGGGAACCCAGGGGCTTTCAAACGCGGCAAACTCTTTAGATTTTGCGGACGTTTTCGGCCTTCAAGCCCTTCTGACCTTGGGTGACGTCGAATTCCACGCGGTCCCCCTCGTTCAAGGTCTTGAACCCGTCCGACTGGATGGAGGAGTAGTGCACGAACACGTCCTCGCCGCCGTCCTGGGAGATGAAACCAAAACCCTTCTCGTTCTTAAACCACTTCACGGTCCCTTGAGCCATTCTTCAAACCTCACATATTAAATTTATGCAGTTCGTCCACTCTCAAGGGGCCTTCGCCCCAATAAAGAGAACTGCATGACCCTCATTTCTGGTGATCAAAAAAGAGGGTGCACTTTTCCTGGAGCAAAGCCCCCGGAAGGCCCACATATTAGCCAAAAGGCCTTGCTTTGAAAACTTTTTTCAAAAGGAGATTTTTTTTGGAAAACGCCTCAACCCCTGGAAATCAGCCGGTGGTGAGGGCCAGGAAAATAAATTCCAGCGTCACCAACCCCAGCACGAAAACCGTGCCGGCGATGAACCAGCCCCATCCCTCGGTGGCGGGTTCCCCCAGGAGGGGTTTTTTCGCCGGCCAGACGCGCAGGACATCCCCCTTGGAGGGCTGTAGTTGGTCCGGCCAAATGGGATAGAGGCAGTAGATATTCGCGTTGGCGGAGGCCTTTTCGGCCGAACCCTTCTTGGCGCCGGATTTTTCCGTAGCCACGGTGAAAAGCCCACCCACCCTGCAGCCGGTCTTGAACTTGCCGGCGTGGTCTGAAACCAGCGACACCTTGGCGTCTTCCCCGCCTTGGGTGGTGATGAAGCTGACGATGGGATAGGCGAGGAAAAAGAGGGCGATGGGAAGAAGGACCAGCGCCACCAGGATGCCGATCACTTTTTTGACGAGGGTGCTCACGACGGACTTCCAGTTCAAGTTGGCCATGGGGAATCCCTCTTCGAAAAGGTGTTTGAGGCGGGATCATTTTATATTTATCGGCAAAACCTTCAAAGGTATTTTTGCGAGAGCGGCTTTCGCTCGTTCAAACAAGGCCTCGGCTTAAAATTTCCCAGGGTTTAACGGTGCATAGGCATGGGCCCGTGGCCCATAAAACTCCTCAACACTCCCAGGAAGTTCACCGCCGTCAGCGAAGAATTCTTTACATCGAGTGGGACTCGCTGAATCAGCGAAGTTCGGTCAGACCCCTTTTTGCCATTTGGCTATGTTTTAATTCGCTTTTAGTTTTTTTAACTTAACTCTTCTTGGGGCCGCGACGGCCGGTGAATATTCGTTCACGGGTTCGAAGGGTCCTAGTTCGAAGGACTGTGTAATCCCATTCCATTTTATTTCAGCCCTTTGCGGCCTGGCATCGGAAGTATCATCCCCCCCTCCGGCATAGTCGGGACGCTGCTCGTTTTGGCGGTAAAGGAAAAGCTTGCCGTCGAGGTCGACGACCTTGGTCTGAAAACTGCACCCAGCCTGGAACGCGCAATCGGAGGCGTCGTATTCGAAGACCTCCTTTATTTTCCCATTCAGGAACAGATAAAACCGGCCCTTCCCGTCCCCGTTGGCGTTGTCTTCAACCTTGAGCAGGTTGCTTTTTCTCCAGGGGATCACCTCATAGCCCATGTCCATGGAACCGCCGGTGGAAAAGACCGTTTCACAGCCATGTCCCGTATCCCTTAAAACCGTGATCTCCTCGCTCCCGCCCCCGCCCCCCATATAGGCACCGATCGACAGCACGAGGAAGGGCCTGGTGTCCCCCATGTCGAGAGGCGCGACCGAGGGGGCGACATTCTCGGTGATGTCGGGCCTTCTGTCGCCCCATTCGCCCCTGAAATTATTGCCCATGTCGTCATAGGTCTTCTTCGCCAGTTCCTTCCAAGCCTTGTCCAAAAAGGAGAAATCGTACTCCTGGGCCGGTATCTTGTAATGGGAACCGTCCGCGCAATAGGCCGTGGCCTTGGCGGTCACGAAGACAGGATGGGCGTTCTTTTTCGAGAACAGCTCCTGCCAAAAACCCGGCTTGGGGGGCGGGGCGTCATTGCGGCCCATGTAGAACGACATCTGAAGGTCCTGGCCGTTGTTCGGTTCGACCACGCATTCGACGGTATCGTCGCTTTTGCGGGTGACCCGCTTCTCCTCCATTTTGGGCTTGAAAGGGTCAATCGTGGCCTTGGAGTAAGTGAGGTCAACGACCAGCTTGACTGTGTCCGGCCTCAAGGACTGGGTCGCCAATTCTAGGTACAAGCCATCAAAGTTATAACCAGGATTCACAAAACGAAAGCTGGGCTCCGGGGTCGGCGTGGGGCCCACGGCGGAAGCGCAGGTGGGGGGCGGCACGCCCTTCGCAACCAGGACCTTGATGGCCTTGGACTTGACCCCGGGGTCCGCGTCGCAGGCGGCGTCCATCAGGGTCTGGTAGGAAACCATGCTGGTCGTGCCGTAACTTTGCAGGATGTCGATGGCCTCGAGCTTGAAGGGAACGCTCCCCTGGTCGAAATTCTCGGCCACCCTTTTATCCGGCCCCTCCAGCAATTTTCGCCTCACGAAATCACTCAGTTCCTTGTCGGGGCCGCCCAAAAAAGTAAGGAAATGGTCCGGCAGGCCCTCGTCCAAGTAAAGCTTTTTCACTAGGCGCACACAGGGGTCGTGAATCTCCGGCCTTATCTCAAGACAGCCGCGCACCAAAAGGTCCACCACGGCCCCGTTGGCCTCGCCGAAGGCCGCGTCGAACCCCCATTTCTCATCGCCGTCCCCTAATGCCTGCAAGCAAGTGAGCGCCTGCTGGGCGATCGCCTTGTCCGTTTGAGGGTCCAGGAGCTTGCAAAGGTAAAAACCGATCGCCTCCGATGTGTCGACCCGCCCCATTTGCCGCATGGCCCAGAGCTTGGTGTCGCTATCGGGTGTGGCATTGAAAATTTCATAGAGCTTCCCAAACCCCAAATTGCCAAAGGTATAAGGATGGTTCATGCTCCGGTCCACTTCCTTGATCAGGAGCATTAGTTTTTTGGCATAGGAGGAGACTTCAGGATCGGGATAGAAGGAAAGGTCGATGATCAGCCATTGGTTTTCGGGAGAAACCGAAACTAGAGTGTCAACGTTGGAGTTCAACTGACTGTCCACCAGGGCCAATTTCGACTTAAGGGAACTCGCCGTTTCGTTCTTGTATTGCTGAAGCGAGGTGGAGACGTCGTAATTCAATTCCTGAAGGCTGGAGATGATCTGGCTGGCGCAGTCCGGTGTCGGCGAGGGTGTTTGGGCCAGACAAAAGGTTGGAAACAAAAGGAAGAAAAAAATAAAGCGACGAATCATTTAGTGCCCTTCTTGCTTAATACGAATGGGTGATATACAAAAAAAAGAAAGTGGTTAGTCCTCAACTCTTTTCATTTCAAAAAGCAAAAGGACCCATTATCAACCTTACATCATCCCCAGTTGAAGCCGGGCGGCCTCGCTCATGAGGGACTGGTTCCAGGGCGGCTCGAAGGTGACATCCACCACCGCTTCCTTGACGCCCGAAATACGGTTCAGTTTTTGTTCGATCTCGGCCTTCAGGACCGTGGACATGCCGCAGCCGGGCGCGGTCAGGGTCATGACGATCTCCACCTTCTTGCCGCCCTGGGGGTGGGGCGTGATCTTGCAGCTGTAGATGAGTCCCAGTTCCACGATGTCCACCGGTATCTCGGGGTCGTAGCAGGTCTTCAGGCGTTCCCAGACGTCCTTCTCGATTTCCTTGTCGTCCCGGGGTTTCTCGTCGGTGTACTCCAGTTTGAAAACCTTGGCCTCGTGGGGCACTTCCTTGCCCAGGGCCTCCGCATCCTGCCCGTCGATGCGCACCAGCTGGCCGTTGTCCCGCTGCAGGGTGAAACTGCCCCCCAGAGTCTGGGTGATGTAGACCTTCTCATCCTTGAACACCACCGTTTCGGTGCCATAGGGGATGGTGATGGCTTTGACGTCGCGTTGGATGGTGATCAGTTCGTAGGCCATATCAGCCCTCCCCGTCTTCGGTGGAGATGACCTGCTTCTCGTCGTGCAGGGCGGCTTCCAGGGTATGCCAGGCCAGGCTGGCGCATTTGACCCGGGCCGGGTAATCCCTTACCCCTGCGAAGACCTTCAACTTGCCCAGGTCGGTGGTTTTGGCCCCTTCCTTGCCCATGACCATGTCGTGGAACTGGCTGAACATCTTCTCGGCCTCGGCGACCTTCTTGCCCTTGAGGGCCATGGTCATCATGGAGGCGGAGGCCTTGGAGATGGCGCAGCCCGACCCCTTGAATTTGACCTCTTCGATCACGCCTTCCCCGTTCAACTTGAGGTCCAAGGCGATTTTGTCGCCGCAGAGGGGGTTATAGCCGTCGGCGTGGTGGTTGGCGCCGGGTAATTCCCCGAAATTGCGGGGGTTTTTCTGGTGGTCCAGGATCAAGTCCTGGTACAGGTCGCTGAATTCGGACATTAGCGGAACACCTCGATGACTTTCTTGACGGCCTTGGCCAGGGCGTCGATCTCCTCCCGGGTGTTGTAGAGCCCCAGGGAAGCCCGGGCCGTGGCCGGAATCCGGAACCGTTCCATGACCGGCTGGGCGCAATGGTGCCCGGCCCGGATGGCCACCCCCTGGCGGTCCAGGATGGTGCCGATATCGTGGGGATGGATTTCCCCCAGCGTGAAGGACAAGACTCCCGCCTTATGGGCGGCCGTCCCAACCAATTGGAGCCCCTGTATTTCTTTAAGCTTTTGGATGCCGTAAACCAAGAGATCCTGCTCGTGGGCCGCGATGTCGCCCAGTCCGGTCTGGGTGACGTAATCCAGGGCCGCACCCAGGCCGATGACCCCCGCGATATGGGGAGTGCCCGCTTCGAATTTGTGGGGTGGTTTCTTGTAAAGGGTCTTTTCGAAGGTGACGGAAGAGATCATGTCGCCGCCGCCCTGGTAGGGCGGCATGGAATCGAGTAGGGCATACTTGCCGTAAAGGATGCCGATGCCGGTCGGACCGTAGATCTTGTGGCCGGAGAAAACATAAAAGTCGCAATCCAGCGCCTGGACATCCACGGCCAGATGGGGCACCGATTGGGCGCCATCCACCAGAACCTTGGCGCCCATTTCATGGGCCACCCGGATGATCTTATCGATCGGATTCACCGTTCCCAGGGCGTTGGACACGTGCGCGACGGCCACCAGCTTGGTTCGGGGCGTCAAAAGGCGGTGGAATTCGTCCTTGATCAGTTCGCCCGCGTCGTTGATGGGGATCACTTTGAGGGTCGCGCCCTTTTCTTCGCAAAGCATCTGCCAAGGCACGATGTTGGAATGGTGCTCCATATTGGTGACAAGGATTTCGTCGCCGGCCTTCACGTTCTGACGTCCCCAGGTTTGGGCCACCAGGTTGATGCCTTCGGTGGCGCCCCGGGTGAAGATGATTTCGCGGGCATCGGCGGCGCCCAGGAATTTTTGGGCCTTGACCCGCGCGGCCTCGTAGGCGTCGGTAGCCTTCACGCTCAGGAGGTGGACCCCCCGGTGGATGTTGGAGTTATAGGTCCGGTAATAGCTTTCCAGCGCCTCGATAACCGAAAGGGGTTTCTGGGTGGTGGCGGCGTTGTCCAAATAGACCAGGGGCCTGCCGTGGACCTTTTCTTTGAGGATGGGAAAATCCTTGCGGATCTTCGCCACGTCGAAGCCGGCCGGTCGTTTTCCGTTATTGGAAGGCTTGGCGGGCTTGTGGGGCTTCACTTTCGTTTTCATGACTTCTTCCCGATTTCTTCTTCCATCCACCTTTGGACCATCAGGCCCACAGGGCCCTTCACGTAGTCATTCTGGATCTTCCCCACCATTTCCTCGGCGAAAGCGTAAACCAGGGTGCGGCGGGCCTCCTCCCGGCTGATGCCGCGGGACTGGAAATAGAAAATGGCCTCCTCGTCCAACTGGCCCGTGGCCGAGCCGTGGGAGCATTTCACGTCGTCGGCATAGATGGTCAGCTGGGGCTTGGAATAAATCTTGGCATCCTTGGAAAGCTCCAGGTTCTTGTTGGACTGGCTGGCATCGGTTTTTTGGGCGTTTTCCCGCACCAGAACCTGGCCGTCAAAAACCGCCGTGCCGCTCTTGTCCGCCACCGCCTTGAAGGCCTGGGCGCTCTTGCAGGCGGGGGAAAGGTGGTCCACGAAGGTCCGGATATCCAGGTGTTGTTTTCCGGTGGACAGGGTCAGGCCGTCCAGGGCCACCTCGGCCCTTTTTTCAGCCAAAACCGTCTCCACTTCGCTGCGGCCCAGCCCCCCCCCGAAGGAAAAGACCCGTGCGGCAAGGCGGCTGTTTTCCTTCTGCCGGGCGGCCAATACGCCGATATGGGTGGCCAGTTCGCTTTCCTGCTGGATCTTGGTGTGGTCCAGGGAGGCGTCCTTATCCAGGGAAACCTTGGTCACCACGTTGGTGAAATAAGGGTTCAGGTTGTTGCCCCAGTAATGCTCCACCACCGTGGCCCGGGAACCCTCCTCCATCAAAATCAGGTTGCGCAGATGGGACTGGGTCGGTTTGCCTGAATTGTCCGAGAGATAGACCAGGTGCACCGGTTTCTCCAATTGCTTGCCCTCAGGAACGTGAAGGAAAAGCCCGTCGGTGAAATAGGCGTAGTTCAAGGACACAAAGGGCCGGTTCTCAAAGGGAAGGATTTCAATGAAATAGCGTTTCAAGGGGCCGTTGGAGAGGCTCTCAATGAGGCTGCGGACCTTGATCCCGTGGGAATCTTCGAAAGAAGAAAGGCTTTTCGAAAGGTGGCCGTTCACGAAAACCATCAAGTTGGCTTTCGAGGTATCGAAACCGAGGAACTTGAGCTCGGCCGAAACCGCGGCCTTGGTCTGTCCCTCGCCGGTCAGGGCGAAAGGGATCTTATAGAAAGCGTCCAGGTCGGTGTATTTCCAGGCCTCGTCCTTGGAGGAAGGAAAGCCGGACTTTTCAAAGTAGGACAGGGCCTTTTCCCGGGTCTCGCGGATCCAGAAGGGGTCTTTGGTGAGCGCCGTCTTTTCCCAATCGGAAAAGACGGATAAATAGTTGTTTTTAACTTCGGTGGAATTCATTTTAAACCGCCGCTTCCTTCTTTTCGGCCCCCGGTATCCAGCCGTAGCCCTTTTGTTCCAGTTCCTTGGCCAGTTCCTTGCCGCCCGATTTCACGATGCGGCCCTGGGCCAGCACGTGGACGTAATCGGGCACGATGTAATCCAGCAGGCGCTGGTAATGGGTGACCAGGAGGAAACCCCGGTCCTTGCGCTTGAGGGCGTTCACCCCGTCCGCCACGACCTTCAGGGCGTCGATGTCCAGCCCCGAATCCGTCTCGTCCAGGATGGCCAGTTTGGGTTCCAGGACCGCCATTTGGAGCACTTCGTTCTTTTTCTTCTCCCCGCCCGAGAATCCCTCGTTGACTGAGCGCTGCAGCATGGACTCATCCATCTTCAGGGGCTTGAGCTTGGCCTTGACCAGTTCCAGGAAATCCATGGCGTCCAGTTCCTCTTCGCCCTTGGATTTGCGCACCGCGTTCAGGGCCGCCTTCAGGAAATAAGTGTTGTTGACCCCCGCGATTTCAACAGGATATTGGAAGGCCAGGAAGATGCCGGCCCGGGCCCGGTCTTCGGGCTTCAGGGCAAGGAGGTCCTTCCCCTCGAAAAGCACCTGGCCTCCGGTGATCTCGTAGCCTTCCCGGCCCGCCAAAACATGCGCCAGGGTGCTCTTGCCCGAGCCGTTGGGCCCCATGATGGCGTGCACTTCCCCCGCCTTGACGGTCAGGTCGACCCCCCTGAGGATTTCCTTGTCTTCGACCCTTGCTTGTAAATTCTTGATCTCTAGCATCATTCATCCTTTTGCTTATTTGCGTTGACCTGCGTCAATCTGCGGCCGCCTTTAGCCCACGCTTCCTTCCAAGCTCACGTTCAACAGTTTCTGGGCTTCCACCGCGAACTCCATGGGAAGCTTGCGGAAGACTTCCTTGCAGAAGCCGTTCACGATCAGGTTCACGGCGTCCTCGGAAGAAAGCCCCCTTTGGCGGCAGTAGAAGATCTGGTCGTCGCTGATCTTGGAGGTGGAGGCCTCGTGGCCCACCTTGGAGCTGTTGTTCTTCACTTCGATATAAGGCACCGTATGGGCCCCGCATTTATCCCCCATCAACAGCGAGTCGCATTGGGTGTAGTTTTGGGCGTTTTCGGCGGCAGGCTGGATACGGACCATGCCGCGGTAGGTGTTCTGCCCATGGCCTGCGGAAATACCCTTGGAAATGATGGTGCTTTTGGTGTTTTTCCCCACGTGGATCATCTTGGTGCCTGTGTCGGCCTGTTGGAAGTTATTGGCCACGGCCACCGAATAGAACTCCCCTACCGAGTTGTCGCCCTGCAGGATGCAGCTGGGGTATTTCCAGGTAATGGCCGAGCCCGTCTCCACCTGGGTCCAGGAGATCTTGGAATTCACGCCCCGGCAGGCGCCCCGCTTGGTGACGAAGTTGTAGACCCCGCCCTTGCCGTCCTTGTCGCCCGGGTACCAGTTCTGCACGGTGGAATACTTGATCTCGGCGTTGTCCAGGGCCACCAGTTCCACCACCGCGGCGTGCAGCTGGTTTTCGTCGCGCATGGGGGCGGTGCAGCCTTCCAGGTAGCTCACAGTGGCGCCTTCGTCGGCGATGAGGAGGGTCCGTTCGAACTGCCCGGTCTTGGCCGCGTTGATGCGGAAATAGGTCGAGAGCTCCATGGGGCATCGGACGCCCTTGGGCACGTAGCAGAAGGACCCGTCGGTGAAGACCGCGCTGTTCAGGGCCGCGAAGAAGTTGTCGTTGTAGGGCACCACCGAGCCCATGTATTTTTCCACCAGTTCCGGGTGTTCCTGCACCGCGTCCGAGAAGGAGCAGAAGAGGATGCCCATCTCGGCCAGCTTTTTCTTGAAGGTGGTCCCCACCGAAACGCTGTCCATGACCGCGTCCACCGCCACGCCGGCGAGGATTTCCCGCTCTTGCATGGGCACCCCCAGCTTTTCGAAGGTCTTGAGGATTTCCGGGTCCACCTCGTCCAGGCTCTTGGGCCCGCCCTTCTTGGGGGCGGAATAATAGATGATGTCCTGGTAGTCGATCTTCGGGTAATGCACACTGGCCCAGGTGGGTTCGGCCATCTTGGTCCAATAGCGGTAGCACTTCAGCCGCCACTCCAAAAGAAAGGAAGGTTCGTTTTTCTTTTTGGAGATGAAACGAATGATGTCTTCGTTCAGTCCCGGCGGCGCCGAATCGGCCTCGATCTCGGTGGTGAACCCATATTTGTATTCCTGCTGGGTGGCCTTTTCGATGGCTTGTTCCTGGGTTTTGGGATTCATGTCAGGCCTCTTTTCCCTGGACGGGGGTTTCTGTTTTAGCGGCGCGGCCCATGGGGGCCAGGGCCGGTTTCTGGTTTTGGCTGAGCCATTTTTCCATTTCAGGTTCGGTGGTCACCAGGTCGGACAGCCGGCAACGCCGCAGGTAATCGCCGATGGTCATGGACAAACCCGTCCACAGGGAACGGACGGCGCAATCCATCGAATGGATGCAGGAGAGGTGCTCCCCGGAGGGCGTAGAGCAGTATTCCTCTTCGGTGAAAAACTTCCCGCCCAGGGCTTCCAACACCTCATTGACGTTGATCTCTTCAGGCGGGCGGGAAAGCTGGTAGCCGCCGCTTTGTCCCCTTAGGCTCTGCACCAATCCACCCTTGCGCAAGGCTCCCATGATCTTCGCAACGTAAGCGGTCGTCAGGTCTTCCTTCTGGGCCAGTTCCACGATATTGGTCATGCCCTTATGGCCCTTCTTGGCCATTTGGAGCATGCACCTCAAACCGTATTCTTCCGTGGACGAAAACTTCATCGAAGGCTCCTTCTAAAACCCGCAAATCCTGTAAAACCCTTTATCTATAACAATCTCTGAATGTTGAAAAGAAAGTCAAGTATAGGCAGGAGTCCAATGAAATCAAGCCTTTTTGGAAATTTCCTGGTTATTTGGGGGAAATAGCTTTGTGGAAACTATCAAGTAAGGGCTGGAGGTTTAAAACGATGAGGTCCCAGATGAACTTCAGCACGAAAAGGACTTGGTGCGGGTAAAAGAAGGCAACCAGGGCCAATACCACGCCCATCATGATGAAGATTCCCCGGCCGTTGCCTTCCATGGACCCTATCCTTTCAATGCGCTTAGAATTCGGTCCACAATCGTATCAGGGTCTTCCCTCAGGTCAACCCTAACCGCGTCGTGGGGCTCTTCCAAGGCCTCGAACTGGCTTTCGAGGATGGAAGGCCCGGCAAAATGGCTTTGCCGCCCTTCGATTCTTTGTCGGATGGTTTCGCGGTCGCCCCTGAGGTAAACCCATTTCACGTCGAGCCCCGACGAAAGCAGGTCCCGGTAGTTTTGCTTGAGCGCCGAGCAGGCCAAAACCGGGTAAATTTTTTCTCCGGACCATTTCACCATCTGGCCGTGGAGCGTTTCAAGCCAGGGCCGGCGGTCCCCATCGGTCAGGGCAATGCCGTGGGCCATCTTTTCCTTATTCTCCAGGGGATGAAAATCATCGGCGTCGTAAAAGGAACCACCCAGCCTCCCGGCCAGCTTGCGGCCGACCGTGGTCTTCCCGGCCCCCGTAACGCCCATGACGACGATGATCATCCGGGCACCGGAACGAGCTTGGCGTAATATTCGACGGTCTTTAGTTGTTTCTCGATGGTCCTTTCCAAATAGCCAAGGACGGTCAGTAAGAGTTCGCGCAAAAAAGCCGGCCTCAATTTTAAGATATGGGCCTTTTCCAACGGCAGTTCCCGTAATTTTTTCAATACTTCCAATCCGGCGGGCGAAACCTTGAGGCGCGTCGGGCCCGAGGGGCAGCAGTCGCCGCAAAGCGCCCCTCCCCGGTGGGGGATGAGGTGGGCGCTTTTCCTTTGGAGGGATGCCCCGCATTCGGCGCAGGCTTCCAACTCCAGCGGGTAGCCCGAAAGGTCAACCAGCTTGAGGGTGAAGGCCGTTAGGAACAACTCCGCCGATCCCGGGTGGGCACCCAGGGCCGCCAGGGTTTCCTTGATCAGGGAATAAACTTCCAGATGGGGCTCGGTGTCATGGATCGCCTGGATCAGGACGTCCGCCAATACCTGCAGTGCGGTAATGCCCTTTAATTCCTTTTTCAAGTTCGAATGGGTGTTGAGGACCTTGGCCTGGCCCAGGACATAGAGGTCGCCCGAACGGCCCTTATGGAGGGAAAAACTGGACTCATTGAACAAATCCAGGGCCGAAGCGAGCTTGCTCTTGGGTTTCCGGGCGCCCTTGACGATGGCCCGGACCTTCCCCAACTGCACGGTATAAAGCTGGGCGATCTTGTCCGCTTCGGCGTAAGGAAAGGAGGAGAGCACAAACCCGCGGGCGGATTGGAAATTCAAACCTTGGCCTCATCCTGAAGATAGGCCACCGACAGGCCCGACATGTAAAC
>JAJPJW010000150.1 GCA_021324075.1 Pseudomonadota bacterium
AGCTGAGCAACACCTTCCAAGCCCTGGCGGACCCCACCCGCCGGGCCCTGCTGGCCAAGCTCACGCAGGGGGAGGCCTCGGTGCAGGAACTGGCCAAGCCCTTCCACATGAGCCTGCCGGCCATTTCCAAGCACCTGAAGGTGCTGGAGAAAAGCGGACTCATCATCCGCCGCAGCGAGGCCCAAAAGCGGCTCTGCAAGCTGCAAACCAAGCCCATCAAGGACGCGGTGGACTGGATGGAGCACCACCGCAAACTTTGGGAAGACCGGTTGGACCGCCTCGACGAATATTTGAAGGAAATCCAGCTCAAAGAAAAAGAGAAGGAGAAAAAGCATGACCGCCACGAAAAATAAGCCGAACGAGATCAAGTTGGCCCGGGTTTACGACGCGCCCCTCAAGATGGTCTGGGACGCCTGGAACGAGCCCGACCAGGCGGCCCATTGGTGGGGCCCCCGCGGCTTCACCATCACGACCCACAGCAAGACCCTCAAGCCCGGCGGCGTCTGGCATTACACCATGCACGGGCCTGACGGCGTCGATTGGGTCAACAAGACCAAGTACCTGGAAGTGGTGCCTTACTCCAAAATGGTTTATGACCACGGCGGCAACGACGAGCAAAAACCCATGTTCCGGGTGACCGTCCTCTTCCAGGAAGTGGGGGGGAAGACCCACATGGAAATGACCATGGCCCACGATACGCCGGAAGCGGCGGAAAACAGCCGCCAAGTCATCCAGAAACACGGCGGCAATTCCACCTGGGACCGCCTGGCCGAATACCTGGAGCAGGGCGCCTCGAAGAAGGAGATCTTCGTCATCAACCGCTCCTTCAACGCCCCCATCGAAAAGCTTTTCGACGTCTGGACCACCCCGGAGCACCTGGCCCGCTGGGTGCCGCCCACCGGCTTCACCATGAAGTTCATCCGGGTGGAGATCAAGCCCGGCGGCGAGGGTTTCTATTGCATGTCCATGGAGAATGGCGGGGGCCACACCATGTACGGCAAGACGAAATACCTGGAAATAATCCGGCCGACCAAGATCGTCTACACCCAGCAATTCGCCGACGAGAAAGGCAACACCGCCCCCCACCCCATGGCGCCCACCTGGCCGGAAACCATGCTGACCACGGTCCTTTTCACCCCCGAAGGGGAGGACCAGACCCGGCTGACGCTCACCTGGGAGCCTTACGGCAAGTCCTCGCCGGCCGAGATGGAGACCTTCATCAAGGCCCGGCCGAGCATGGCCGGAGGCTGGACCGGCTCCTTCGACAAGCTGGACGACTATTTGGAAAAACAGGAGGTGAAAGCATGAGCGCATCGACAACGGATTTCGCGCAGAAGCCCCATCCCAAGGATTTGGTCCTCAGGCGCAGTTTCAAGGCCCCGCGCAAGCTGGTCTTCGAGTGCCTGACGACGCCCAAACACCTGGTGCATTTCTGGGCGCCCAAGCCCTTTACGACCCACGACTGCAAGGTGGACCTGAGGCCAGGTGGGAAGTGGACCTACGTCTTCCGCTCACCCGACGGGCAGGAGCACGCCGCCGAGCACACTTATTTGGAAATTGAGCCGCCCCAGAGGCTGGTCATGACGGCGGGCGTACCCGGGCCGGACGGAAAGCCTTTCTTCACCATCCGGCAGACCATCACGCTCGAGGAAAAGGGCAATGAAACGGCCCTGGTTTTCGAGGCGAAGGTGCTGGAAGCCAATCCCGGTTCCGACCCTTTCCTGGGCGGAATGGCGCAGGGCACCAACATGACCCTGGACCAATTGGTCGCCTATATCGAGGCGGGGGCGAAGGGATGAAGATTGACCGGGAAAAGGCCGTCCAAATTTCTTATTTCCTGCTTCGGGTGGTGTCGGGCCTGCTTTTCCTGCAGGCAGGGGGCCTCAAGCTGTTCAGTTGGTTCGGGGGCATGCCGCCCGAATTCCCCTTCAAACTCTTCTCCGAGATCGGCCTGGCCGGGGTGTTGGAATTCTTCGGGGGATCGATGATCCTGTTGGGGCTTTTCACCCGGCCGGTGGCCTTTATCCTTTCGGGCGAGATGGCGGTGGCCTATTTCCAAGGACATTTCCCCCGGGGCTTTTGGCCCATCGTCAACCACGGCGAGCCGGCGGTCCTTTTTTGTTTCATCTTCCTTTTCATGTCCGCCTATGGCGGGGGGGAGTGGAGCCTGGAGGACTGGATCAAGAAGCAAAAGGGAAAGCCCTTGGGTCCAAGAGAAGGCAAAAATCCCCCCGTTGAGGCCTCGGGGCAGGAAATCCGGACCACGCGGATTTTTGACGCACCGCGGGACCTGGTCTGGAAAGCCTTTACCGATCCGGAACATGTCACGAAGTGGTACGGCCCGGACGGGTTCACCATGACCCTGCGCCAGATGGACGTCCGTGTCGGCGGCGCCTGGAATTTCATTTTCCACGGCCCCGACGGCAAGGACTACCAAAACGACATCGTTTACGTGGAAGTGATGAAGCCCGAGCGCCTGGTCATGGACCACGTCTCGGAGCCCTTCCACCGCACCACCGTCACTTTTGAGGAATGGGGGGGCAAGACCCTCCTTCACTTCCTCATGACATTCAAGACCCTCGAGGAGCAGGAAAGGGTGTCCCGGCAATACGGGGCCGTGGAAGGCCTGGCCCAGAACCTAGGCCGGTTGGCGAAATATCTGGAAGCAATCCGCAATTAAAAGGAGGCCGTGGATGGGTAAAGTGAGAGTTGCCGCGATTGGAGTCTCCATGGACGGTTTCGCCGCGGGGCCGGACCAAAGCCTGGAAAATCCCCTGGGGGTCCGGGGCCCGGAACTGTTCAGCTGGTTTTTCCCGACGAAAACATTCAACGATATGCATGGGAGCGGCGGCGGAACGACCGGGTTGGACGACCAATTCGCCCAAAGGTCCTTCAAGAACGTGGGGTCCTGGATATTAGGCCGGAACATGTTCGGCCCCGTCCGCGGGCCCTGGCCGGACGAATCCTGGAAAGGCTGGTGGGGGGCCAACCCGCCCTATCATGTGCCGACTTTCGTCCTGACCCACCATGCCCGTGCGCCGCTTGAGATGGAAGGCGGAACACGGTTCATTTTCGTGACCGACGGGATCCAATCGGCCCTCCGGCAGGCCCAACAAGCCGCGGGAGACAAGGACGTGCGGATCGGCGGGGGTGCTTCGACCATCCGCCAGTATCTAAAGGCCGGCCTGGTCGATGAAATGCACCTGGCCCTGATGCCGGTGCTGATGGGCAAAGGCGAGAATCTTTTTTCCGGGCTGAACCTGCATGAACTGGGCTTCAAGTGCGTCGAGCGCGTTCCCACCGAGCAGGCGACCCATGTGGTGCTCAAAAAATAAGGAGGAATAAGATGAAAAAAATCACCCCGTTCCTGTGGTTCGACAAGGAAGCCGAGGAGGCGGCCAGGTTCTATATCTCCATCTTCAAGAAGTCCAGGATCAAACAGGTCATCCGCTACCCGAAGGGGGGGCCGGGGGCCGAAGGCTCGGTCATGGTCGTGGAATTCCAGATCAACGGCCAGGATTTCTCGGCCCTGAACGGCGGACCGGGCCATCCCCTGACGGACGCCGTTTCCTTCGTCGTGGACTGCAAGACGCAGAAGGAATTGGACTATTACTGGAACAAGCTCAAGAAGGGCGGCAAGGAAGTGGCCTGCGGGTGGCTGACGGACAGATACGGCCTCTCCTGGCAGATCGCGCCCATGGACGTGATGATGAAGCTCTACAAATCCAAAGACCAGGAAAAGGTGGGCCGGGCCTTCCAAGCCATGATGAAGATGGTCAAGCTGGACATCAAAGCCTTGAAAAAGGCTTATGACGGAAAATAAACGGGGCCGCAAAAGGAGCGGAAGAATGGCGGAAAAAAGTTCCATCTGGCGAAGCATCGGCGCGGTGGTGGCGGGGTTCCTGGTGAACGCCATACCGGCCACGATCATCGACGTGATCCTGCATGCCACAAAGTTCTATGCGCCCATGGGCCAGCCGATGGATGATCCGCAATCGGCGGTGGCCACCAGCTACCGCATCGTGCTGGGAGTCCTGGGAAGTTATGTGGCCGCCCGGCTGGCGCCCCAAAAGCCCATGGCCCACGCCCTGGCCCTGGGAACTTTCGGGCTGGTGCTTTGCACCGCCGCGGCCGTGGGGACTTGGAACATGAACCTGGGGCCCCATTGGTATTCCATCGCCCTGGCGGTGGTCACGCTGCCTTGCGCCTGGCTGGGCGGACGGTTGGCGGAGAATAAAGGGAAGTAAGGGATTGTTTTTGGTTTGAAGCCTGTGGAAGATAGCGCGGTTGTGGCAGGGCCTTGGCCCCTTTTTAAAAGGACGGCCCGCAAAAAAACCAAAGGAGAGAGAAAATGCTCAAGAAGATCCTGATCGTTTTGGCCGTCCTCATCGCCGGCATCCTCATCGCGGCTTGCTTCCAGCCCAATACCTTCCACGTGGAGCGCAGCGTGGCCATCGCCGCCCCGCCGGACAAGGTCCTGCCCCACATCAACGACTTCCACAACTGGGGCGCCTGGGACCCCTGGGCCAAGCTGGACCCTTCCATGAAGGTCACCTACAGCGGCGCGGCCAGCGGCAAGGGCGCGGTCTATGAATGGCAGGGCAACAACCAGGTGGGGGAAGGCCGCATGGAAATCCTCGACTCCACCCCCTCGAAGGTTTCCATCCAACTGGACTTCCTCAAGCCCATGTCGGCCAGGGATGAGGCCACCTTCACCTTGAATCCCTCGGGGACTTCCACGAATGTCACCTGGGCCATGGACGGAAACGTGCCTTTCGCCGGGAAAATCTTCCATCTCTTCATGAACATGGACAAGATGGTGGGAAGCCAGTTTGACAAGGGCCTGGGCGACCTGAAGGCCGCCTCCGAGGCGCCGATTAAGTAACCCCAAGGATAGGCAGTGTATAAATTTGGCGGGTGACTCTCTTCCCCCTCTGAAAGAGGGGGGATGGAGGGGGAGTTAGCCTCGCCGCAAAAGCTAATACCCCCCTATCCCCCCTTTTTCAAAGTGGGGAATGTTCAAACGAAGTCACTACTCAAGGATAGATAACGTGGAGACGGGAACAACCCAAATCAACCGCAAGAAGCTGGTGCCTTGGATCATCTACCTCATCTTTTTCGCGGTGCTCAATGAGACGGTCTTCAACGTCTCCACGCCCAAGATCGCCCTCCAATTTTCCTTAAGCCCGGCGGGCGTCAGCTGGATGATGACCATCTTCATGGTCTTCTTTGGCATCGGCATGGTGGTCTTCGGGCGCCTTTCGGACCTCTACCCCATGAAGCGCCTCATCGTCATCGGCATCCTGATCTACAACGCCGGCTCGGTGATGGGCTTCATCCTGCAGTCCTCCTACCCGCTGGTCATCCTCTCCCGGGCCATCCAGGGCATGGGGGGCTCGGCCATCCCCGCGCTGGTCTTCACCCTGGTGGCGCGTTATTTCGCCGCCGAGGAACGGGGCCGGGTCTTCGGCAACATCACCTCCTTCGTCTCCCTGGCCATCGGCATGGGCCCGGTGGTGGGCGGTTTTGTCTCCGAGACCTTCCACTGGGCCGACCTTTTCCTGATCCCCCTTTTGATGCTGGCGGCCATTCCCGTCTTCAACCGGGAACTGCCCGAAGAAGGGCGCAAGCCGGGCCAGGTGGACCTGCCCGGCGCCGTCCTGACGGCGCTGACGGTGGGCTTCCTCGTCCTGGTGCTTAATTTCGGCGGATGGGGCTACTGGGCCGCCCTCGGGGTTTCGCTCGCCGGGCTCCTCCTGCGCCTGCATTGGGCGAAGGACCCCTTCATCCCCCCGGACCTTTTTGAAAATGTGAAGTTCCGGGACGGCATCGTGGCGGGGCTCCTGCTTTTTTCCGTGGTCATCGGGGTGTTGTTCCTGGTGCCGCTGATGCTCAACAGCCTCCATGGATTGGATACCCGCACCATCGGGTTCGTGATTTTTCCCGGGGCCATGAGCTCGGTCTTTTTCGGCTCCTACGGGGGGCGCCTGGCGGACCGCCGGGGAAACCCCTTCGTGGTGGTGGTGGGCCTTTCGCTGCTGGCTTCGGGCATGGGGCTGATGGCTTTCGGGCTCCCCTTTTCCTTTTATGTGGTGGGGGCCTGCATGGTGCTGGTCTATATCGGCTTTTCGCTCTTCCAGACCGCGTTGGTCAACAGCGTTTCCCAGACGCTTACCCCTGAGGAAACAGGCATCGGCATGGGGGTTTTCAACCTGGCGGGCACCCTGGCGGGCGCCCTTGGCACGGCGGTGGTGGGGAAGATCCTCGCGGCCAGGTGGCTGGGTTCCTCCCTTTGGCCCGGCTTGATGCCGGAAAGGGGCGCCATCTACAGCAACCTTCTCCTGATCTTCTGCCTCATCGTGTTCTTCAGCGGCGGCCTCTACCTCTACCGTTACCAGTCCCCCAAGCAGGCGGCTTTAAAACCCGAACCGGCGCAAACCGGCGAATAGTGAGTCGGTTTTAAAGGTAAAGTCATTTCACCCTCACCCCGGCCTTCTCCCCCTCGAGGGAGAGGGGAGGGAAAGAAACTAAAACCCTCGCCCCTTGCGGGAGAGGGTAGGGTGAGG
>JAJPJW010000024.1 GCA_021324075.1 Pseudomonadota bacterium
ATACTTTTTTGAACACCGACTCCGACCTGGGCCTGGGGTTCCTCAACTTGGGTGCATCCTATTCAATCCCGCTCTTTTTCCAAAATCCTACCCTCCTTGTGATGGGGTTCTCCCTGCCCCTTTACAATGTGGCCCGGCTGCAATTCGGGGCCGAACAGCCCTTCCTGAACTTCCTGTTGGTCCGGGCGGGTTATCAACTGGAGTTGGACAATAACGACATCGCGGGTTTCCGGGGATTGACCGCGGGCCTGGGCCTCGATTTCAATGATTTCAGCCTGGATTATGCCTACAGTCCGGATGGCGACCTGGGCTCTTCCCAGATGATGAGCCTCGCCTACCGCTTACCGGCCGAAGTCAAAACCGGAACCCAACCCGTCCCCAACCCGCACCTCAAGAATCCCTCGGCGGCTCCTGTTTCGGCCACTCCGGGCCCGACAGTGCCGGTAACGGCCACCCCGACCCCCACCGTCATTCCCGTTTTGCAACAGGAAGAAATAACCACTCCCACCGCCACGCCCTCCCCGACGGCTACTGGGACGCCTTTGACGGCTTCCGATGGCGGACTTTCGCCTTCCCCCACTCCCATCCCCGCCTCGCTGGATTTCAACCCTTCCTCCACCGCATTACCTTCGGACAAGGTCGAGAAGGTGGAAACCCTTTTCCGGATTCCCGGCGCGGTTGATTCACCGGTTACCGCATCCGCGACCCCTTCCCCGGAAATAGAAAAAGCCCTGGAGGAAGCCGGCCAAAAGGTGGGCCAAAACCCGCAGGACCCCCAGGCCTGGATGGCCCTGGGCGACCTTTATTGGAAATCGGGCCAGCCTGATTACGCATTACAATGCTTTTCCGAGGTCCTACGGCTGAAACCCGATGCCTCGGCCCTGAAGGAGTGGGTCGGCCGTTATTACAAAAGCCACCCGGATAAGGCCCCCAGGGAATAATCCGCCATCCCGTTCACTACACTAGCGAGGAAGAAATGCCAGACGAAAGGGACTTGGTTAAAAGAATCCTGGCCGGGGACGTGGAAACCCAAACGGCCTTCTATAGGAAAACCGCTCCGCGCCTTTTCCACATTTGCATCCACTTCCTCGGTCCGGAGGACGAGGATGCGGAGGATATCCTGCAGCAAACTTTCCTGATTGCCCTCGGAAAGCTCAAGGAATTCGAGTTCCGCTCCACCCTTTACACCTGGATGTCCAACATCTGCGCCAACCTCTGTTACGAACGGTTGCGGCGGAAAAAGAAGGTCCTGGCTTCCCTACAAGAGGATTTGGAAAGGCTTTCCGCGCCCTTGGCCGTCCAGCCCGGCGAAGAAGAGGAAGCTGAGGAAGAGAAGCGGGCGCGCTTGGCCCTTTTGGACCGCATCACCCATTCCTTGAGCGAGCGGTGCCGGAAGGTCCTGGAATTGCGGGACAAGCAGGGTGAAAGTTATATCGATATTTCCCGGGCCCTAAAAATCCCGATGGGGACGGTGATGTCCCAATTGGCCCGGTGCCGGAAAGCGTTGAGGAACCTGTTCGAGGGCGAATGGAAGGGGAACAAGGCGTGAACCAACTTTTGGACGAATATTTCAAGCGCGACCTCAACGAAGCCGAGGAAGAGCAACTGGCCCAATGGCTTTCCGCCTCCGGGGAAGGCTCCCAGCGCTTCATCGGTTTGATGGAATCCCATTACCGGTCACTGGGTTTTCCCGAACCCGAATGGGCCGAAGGCCCTCTGCCCACATTTTTCCCGAAATCCCGCAACCTTGGCCTTTGGCTGCTTCTAGCCGTTTTCCTGCCGCTCGCCCTCGCCTCCGGAGGCGTTTTCTTTCACCGTTGGCTCACCAGGGACGGCCGGGTTCCAGCGCCCCCCCCTTCGGCGGCCGTCACGGGAACAGGCATCCGCGGATCCTCAACCAAACCGGCTCAAACCCCTAAAAAGACCGTTATGGCAGAAACATCCAAGCGAAATGTCCGTGAGGAGCTTTCAGTGGTGGTGGACAATCCCGGCATGGGTTTGGTGACGGTCAAAGTGCTGGACCCGGACAAGTCCGAATTGAAGGTCCTTTTCGCAGGAATCCTGCCAGCCGGGCAGAAGACCTTCACCTGGGACGGCAAGGGGGAAAACGGCCTCGTAGCCCCATCTGGAACCTATTACCTGGAAGTCACTTCAGGGGCAAATGTCCAGCGCAAGGCAATCCATCTTGGTCCCCTTCCTTGAAAAATTTCCCTTTTTGTTAACCTGATTCCCTCCCGGATTTCGTCTAAAATCCAGTAATAACCTCGTCCAAGGAGTCATTTCATGGGGAAATTCCTGGCTGGTGTGGTGGCAACCTTCGTGGTTCTGATAGTCGGGGCCTATGCTTTTATTGCCTTCGGCTGCATGCCGGCCAATGCGGACGGCAAACCTCCCATCATCGAAAGATGGATGGCCCATACCTCCCTCCGGGCTTCCATCCAGCGGGAAGCCCCCCAGGGTGCCGTTCCCGTCGCCTTGACCGACGCCAATCTTACGGCCGGCGTGAAGTTATACGCGGCCAACTGCGCGGTTTGCCACGGGGCTTCCGACGGGGAAGCCTCCAACATCGCCATGGGGCTTTACCAACACGCCCCCCAACTGGCCAAACATGACGTCACGGACGACCCGGAAGGGGTCATCTATTGGAAGGTCAAGCACGGCATCCGCTTGACCGGCATGCCGGCCTTCAGTCCCACCCTGAGCGAGGAACAGATCTGGCAGACGGTGCTTTTCTTAAAGCATATGGACTCCCTGCCCCCGGCGGTGGACAAGGTCTGGAAAGCCGTTCCCAGCGCAAAGACCGTCAGCTAAACCCTTTCGTAGATTCGTTCACCCGCCGAATAGGAAAGAACCAATTTGGCCGCAACCGGGCCGGGATTGGACACCCCATGGACCGACCCCGTCGGACTCAAAGCCGAATCGCCCTTGCCGAGCGGGGCCCTTTGGCCGTCCAAGTGAAAATCAACTGTCCCTTCCTGGACGTAGAGAAACTCGCTGCAATTGGGATGACGGTGGAGCGGGGTGGATTGCCCCGCGGATAGGGTCATGACCGCCACGCTCATTCCCGTCCCAGGGGCCAACGAATCGTCAACCCGCCACTCCATGCTTCCCCATTCAAAAAACTCCTGCCGGGGTTGAAACCGTTGGGGCATTTCTACCTCCTTGATGAAGCCATTCACTTTCCCTTAAACTCACCCCCGAATCAATCCCCCGAAAGGAACCCATGAAACGGCTTCAGATCGTTCTGATCCCCCTCCTCCTCGCTTACCTTTCCATCCTGGGTTTTTACGTCGCCTTCCAGCGCAAGATGGTCTTTCATCCTGTGGGCCTGACAGGGGCGACCCCGGCCGATTTCCACCTGAAGGATTACAAAGACGTTTCTTTTCCTTCTTTTGACGGGGTAACTTTGACGGGATGGTGGATCGAGCACCCTGGGAAGGATTCCCGCCGCCCGGTCCTGCTTTATTGCCACGGGAACGCCGACTGTCTTTCCCAATTGGCGGAAGTGTCGAAGATCTTTTACGACTTTGGATTCGACGCGCTTATTTTCGATTACCGCGACTACGGCGGCAGTGGAAAGGCTTCCTTAAGTGAAAAGGCCGTGGAGGGCGACGCTTTGGCGGCTTACCAATGGGTAAAAACCAAGGGCGTCCCGGACAGTCGGATCCTTATTTGGGGCCACTCCCTGGGTTCTTCGGTCGCGGCCGAATTGGCCACCCGGACCCATCCCGCCGGGTTGATCCTGGAAGGGGCTTTCCCTTCCATTTACGCCGTCAGCCGCCAGCGGAATCCCTGGCTCCTGGTCATGCCTTTCATGGTTTTGGACAAATTCGAGACCGTGAAATACGTGACGGAGCGGACCTGCCCCCTTCTGGAAATCCACGCCGAAAAGGACACGATTATCCCGATGGAGTTGGGGCGGAGGGTTTTCGAGCAAGCGGCAGAACCCAAGCAATGGATCACCATCACGGGTATCAACCACAACGACTTTCCCAGCGTAGCCTACCAGTATGAAAACCCCATCCGGGATTTCGTGGCCAAAAGCCTTTCGGTTCCGTCCCCGGAAGCCGGCCATTCGGCGTTTTAAGCTGTCAGGTTTTTCTTGAGGGTGGCTGGCCGATCCGCTATATCAAAAGGTATGGCGATCCGCCCTTCTTCCAAACCCGCCCCCCGGAAATCATCCAATCTTAAATTTTCAGGGTATCCTCTGCCACCGGGATTCCTGGCTTTTGTTTCGACACTGGTAATTTTTTTGGCGGCCTTTCTCATTTTCCGGCCCTATTACCTCAGCGATGACGACAGCCAGATGTCCTTGATCGCCTCGGGCTGGGGGGGCCAGGGGCCCTCCGAATTCCTCGTCTGTATCAATGTGATCCTCGGTTTTATACTCAAGTGGCTTTACACCCTCTGGCCCGGCTTTACCTGGTATGGGTTCCTCCACTTCCTGTTGTTTTTCCTTTCGACCTGGACGGTCCTGGCCCTGTTGTTGGAAAAACGCCCTTTCACGGGCCCCTGGGTCGCGGTCTTGGGAGTCCAAGCCGCCGCTTTTATTCATTACTTTTCCCACGTGGAATTCACCATCACCGCCTTTTTAGCCGCCCAGGCCGGTGTTTTGCTCCTCCTGGCAAGGCCTCCTGAAAAGGCGGGAAGGATAAGGCCCTTCTTGGCCGGGGGGTTGTTCTTGGTGGGAAGCCTCATCCGGATTCAAGCGGCCTTCCTCGCTCTTGCCGCCTGCGCCGTATTGGGGGCGGACTGGTGGATGCACCATTCCCCGCGCCACCGGTGGAGGGCCGTCGCCCCCCTGCTGATGGCAGCGGCGACCGCAGGGGCCTTACACCTGGGCAGCGATCACTATTACAACTCCAACCCCGACTGGGGTTATTCCAGCCGTTTGATCGCCGCCTACCATGACATTTTGGAATACCGGAAGGCCGACACCGAGAAGGACATGAAAGGCGGCTTGGAGAAAGCCGGTTTGGACTTTCTGGACCTCTCCTTGTTCGGGAATTTCTATTGGCAGGATCCAAAACTTAACCCCACAAACCTTTCAGAACTGGAAGAAAACCTGCCTCCCCACTGGGCCCGAAAGGGCTTCGGTTGGATCTGGATCCTGAAAAACGATTATTTCGTACAGGTCCAGCTGATGGCCTTCATTCCCCTTTTTTTCTGCGGCCGGAACCGGCAGAAATGGATCCTGATGGGTGCGCTTTGGATTCCGGTTCTTCTACTGGTCCTTTTTTATTTCATGCGGCTGACCCCCTGGGTTGTTTGGCCCTTGTTTTCTTTGGGCCCCATCGCCGGTTTTATCCAGTACGGCAAATGGGGGGCTTCCGTGGAACCGGTCCGGCCTGGAAATTGGCTCCGGGGCGCCGAATGGGCCGTCGCGGTCTTTTGTATTTTGTTTGCCGCCCTCCTGATCGCGTCGGATTGGAAGGAAAACCAGGGCGCCATCGCCCGTGAGAAACAATTGTTTCGAGAAACCGACGCCTTGGGGTTCAAGCCCGACAAATTGTATGTGACATGGAACCACGGCTTTCCTTTTGCCGACATCGGCGTATTTGGAAAGGCTGGGTTCTTAAGAAACATTCCGGTCTATTGGTTGGATGCGTGGCAGTATGTTCCTTCCGACAGGAACCTGCTGGCCAAATTTAATTTGAAAGACCCCTTCAGGGACATGGTCAACCGGCCGGATGTCTTTTTCATCCTTCCCGAAAATTATTCCACCATGTACAACCTGTATCTCCGGAACCGCTGCCATATCGATCCGACTTTCCAATGGGTTTTTCACGGGACTCTTTTTGATGTTTACCAGGTGGTTGGGAAACCCCTGCCGGAAAAGAAAGATACCCCGGGTTAAGACTCCGTTTTCCCCGTGGAACTCACTGCCAACTTCCAGACTCAAGAAGGGTTACGGGACATCACCCGGTTCCGACGCCATCCCCGGATCAATTAAGGGGTAGGCGTCGGAGTGGCCGTCGGAAAAGCCAAGACGAAGGTTGCGGTTGGAGTCGTCGTGGACATCGGCGTCGGTGTGGGAGAAGGGGTAAAGGTCGAAGTCGGGGCCTGCGGGCCGATTGAGTATTGGCCGCCTTGGGGCGTCGCAGGATTGTTGTCCTTGAGGCAGCCGACCACCCCGCCAAGGCCGGTGAAAAGAGTTAAGCCCGCAATCGCCATCCATTCTTTTTTCATATAAAACTCCCCTTTTTCTTCATATATGAGTTTAAGACGTTTGGGGGGCCGCAAACCAGTCGGAAAAGACAAAAATCCGGTAGTAAAAAAAAGAATGCCGCTGACACGATCGACCCGGTTAATCGGGCCGCCCTGTCTTATGGAAGGGAGAGGCTGGCCCTCTTGGCCTGGTCGATTTTTTCGAGAATCTGGATCAGCGGGTGGTCGAGGAAAGAGGCCAGCTTCATATCCGCCTGGCCGTCCACTCCGGGCGGCATGCCCACGCAAAAAATGCCGGCCGCCTGGGCCGCCTTGACGCCGTCCAGGTCCGTCTCGAAAGCCACGGTCCTGATCGGTTTGACGCCCAGCATGTCCATGGAAAGCAGGTGAAGCTCGGTCTTGGGCTTGAGTTCGGTGACATCCTCGAAACACCGGATGTTGTCGAAGTCCTCGGCCAGGTTCAGCTGGGCCAGCTTCCCCACAACCGTTTTTTGGTCGAAGTTGGAAGTAACCGCCGTGCGGACTTCAAAGCCCCGTAAAAGCCGCAGGCAGTGCTTCAGGGCGGCCAAGGGCGACTCCTCGGGATAGTCGGTCTTGTTGAAGTTGGGGTTCTGGGCGTCGCGGAGGATCCACTCCAGGTCGAAAAGCAGGGCCTTGGTCAGCCAAAAACTCTCCGGCACCATTCCCGCGAAAGGGGTGCCCCTTGGATTGTTGATATCGGAAGGACCGTAAGAAACAGGCATAGGCTTTAGGCGTCCAACTTTTTCTTCAGGATTTCGTTCACCAGTTTGGGGTTGGCCTTGCCCTGGCTGGCCTGCATGACCTTCCCCACCAGGAATCCTATCACACCCTGCTTGCCACCCTTGTAATCGGCCACCACATTGGGATTTTCGGCCAGGACCTTTTCCACCGCGCCCTCAATGGCCTTGGGATCGGAAACCTGGGCCATCCCGCGGGCCTTCACCACCTCGGCGGGTGAAACACCCGCGTCGAACATCTCGGCGAAAACTTCCTTGGCCTGCTTGCTGTTGATGGTCCCGGCATCGATCAGGTCCACCAGTTCGCAGAGCTTCTTCTGGTCGAACTTAAGGTCCTTTAGTTCTTTTTCCTGTTCCTTCATCTTGGCGGCCATGTCACCCATGATCCAATTGGCCAGGCCCTTGGTATTCTTTGTATGCTTGGCCCCTTCCTCGAACCAATGGGCCAGTTCCTGATCGGTGGTGAGGACGCCGGCGTCGTAGGGCGTCAGGCCGTACTTGGAGGCAAACCGGGCGCGCTTGGCGCCCGGAAGTTCTGGAAGCTGGTCCTTGATCTTCTTCACATAATCCTCGGACAGGATGATGGGCACCAAGTCCGGCTCGGGGAAATAGCGGTAGTCGTGGGCTTCTTCCTTGGATCGCATGGGCTTGGTCTTGTTCTCGGTGACGTCCCAAAGGCGGGATTCCTGGATAACCCGCTCGCCTTTTTCCAAAAGGGCGATCTGGCGCTTGATCTCGTATTCGATGGCCTGTTTGGCGAAACGGAAGCTGTTCATGTTCTTGATCTCGGCCTTGGTGCCGAATTTCTCCGTGCCCTTGGGACGCACCGACACGTTGGCGTCACACCGCAGGGAGCCCTCTTCCATGTTGCAGTCGGACACGTCGATATAGAGCAGGATGTTCTTGAGTTCGGTCAGATAAGCGTAGGCCTCGTCGGCGCTGCGGATATCGGGTTCGGACACGATCTCCACCAGGGGAATGCCCCCCCGGTTATAGTCCGCCAGGGAATAATCGGAGGAATCCAGCCGGCCGGCCTTGCCGCCCGCGTGCACCAGCTTGCCCGCGTCCTCTTCCAAATGGGCCCGGGTGATGCCGATGCGTTTCATCCCTTCTTTGAGCGGGACTTCCAAATACCCCTCGTAATTGAGGGGTTTGTCGTATTGGGATATCTGGTAGGCCTTGGGAAGGTCCGGGTAATAGTAGTTCTTGCGGTCCATCTTGGAGTACTTGGAGATGGTGCAGTTGAGGGCATGGCCGATCTTGACGGCGAATTCCACGGCTTTCTGGTTCATGACAGGCAGGGTCCCAGGCAGGCCCAAGCAGATGGGGCAAACTTGGGTGTTGGCGTCCATGCCGAAGGTGGTCGGACAGCCACAGAAGAGCTTGGTCGTTGTTTTTAGCTCGCAGTGGACTTCAAGACCTATGACCGGTTCATATTCAATTCCCACTTTTGACCTCAAAACCGGATTTACGATCCAGTTATTTCCTTAAAAACTTCCAAAAGTCCCAATCACTATTGGTCGAAATATCAAGATTTTTTCGGCCTGTTATTAGCAAGACAAAACATCCCAACCATCCAAACCCTGATATGAAAAACCCAGCAAAAAATACAAGTACCGCCAAAAGAGCAAAAAATTTCTCTTGAAGAAAAACAAAGATCCCACTTAATAAACCTCCACCCAGACATAAAAAAAATCCAAAACAAAATGTTTTCAAAGCCATTCCCCATCTTTTAGGAACAACATTCCAACCAAGATGAAAATGAACCATCTTATTCAAGACCAAAATCCATAAGTAACCCACTAAAGAAGAACTAATTAAACAAACCAAAAAACGAAACGGCTCATTCATTTTCTCTAGAATCATTAATCTTCTTTCAATCCGGGCTTTTGTTTATGCCATTCGGTGGATTGTTCATAGGAATAAGCGGTCCTCAATAGGGTGGCCTCGTCGAAGGCCTTGCCGATGAGCTGCAGGCCGATGGGGAGGCCGCTCTTGGACATTCCACAGGGGACCGACAATCCAGGCAGGCCGGTGATGTTGATGGAGACGGTAAAGACGTCCTCCAGATACATGGAAAGGGGGTCGCCGGTTTTTTCGCCGAAGCGGAAGGCCGGGTTGGGGGTGGTGGGCGTGGCGATGACATCTACCTTCTCGAAAGCCTTGTCATATTCCTGCTTGATGAGGCGGCGCACCTTGAGGGCCTTTAAGTAATAAGCGTCGTAATAGCCGGAGGAAAGGGCGTAGGTGCCCAGCATGATGCGGCGTTTGACTTCGGACCCGAAGCCCGCCGCGCGGGTCTTGGAGTACATTTCGACGATGTTCTCCCCCGGCACCCGCAGGCCGTATCGCACGCCGTCGTAGCGGGCCAGGTTGGAGGAAGCTTCCGAGGGGGCCAAAACATAATAAGCGGCCAGGCCGTAGGGGGAGGAAGGCAGGGAGACTTCGATGATCTCGGCGCCGAGACTTTGCAGTTTGGCGATGGCATCCTTGACCGCCACCGACACTTCCCGGTTCATGCCATCGGGGAAGAATTCCTTGGGCACGCCCACTTTCAGGCCCTTCACGCCTTTCTTGGCCTCGGCCGCATAATCAGGCACGGGTACCTCGGCGGAGGTGGAATCCATCGGGTCGTGCCCGGCGATGGCGCCCATCATGATGGCGCAGTCCTCCACGTCCTTCCCGAAGGGGCCAACCTGGTCCAGGGAGGAAGCGAAGGCGATCAGCCCATAGCGCGAAACCCGGCCATAGGTGGGCTTTAAGCCCACGATGCCGCAAAAGGCGGCCGGCTGGCGGATGGAACCGCCGGTGTCGGAACCGAGGGAAGCGAAGGCCTGGTCGGCCGAAACGCAGGCGGCGGAACCGCCCGAGGAGCCGCCCGGTACGCAGTTGAGGTTCCAGGGGTTCTTGGTTTTCTTATAAAAGGAACTTTCGGTCGAGGAGCCCATGGCAAATTCATCCATGTTGGTCTTTCCCACCGAAACCGCGCCCGCCGCATAGAGCTTTTCCACCACCGTGGCGTTATAAGGCGGCTTGAAGGTTTCCAGCATCCGCGAGGCGCAGGTGGTGCGGATACCCTTGGTGCAAAGCAGGTCCTTGATGGCGATGGGCACGCCGGTGAGGGGGGTGACATCCTTGCCCGCGGCCAGGAGTTTGTCGGCCTCGGCGGCCTGTTTCAAGGCCTCGTCCCGGGTGACCGTAATGAAGGATTGGACCTTGGGTTCAACCTCTTCCAAATAATCCATCGCGGCCTTGGTCAACTCGGCTGAAGAAACCTTCTTTGCCTTCAGGTCCGCCGAGACTTCATGGATGGTTTTTGAGAGTAGTTCGTTTTTCATTTACATGATCTTCGGGACTTTGAAATGCCCGCTCTGGGGTTCGGGTGCGTTGGATAGAACTTCAGCTTGGGTCAGGCAAGGCCTCAGTTCGTCCGCGCGGAAAACGTTTTTGACGTCCAGCGGATGGGTGAGGGGCTCAACATTGGCGGTGTCGAGCTTGCTCAACTGCTCGACGTATTCGAGGATGTTCGCCAGTTGTTGGGTGTACTTGGCCACTTCCTGGTCGGTGACTTCCAGGCGGGCCAGCTTGGCGACATATTGAACGTCTTTCTCCGACAACGCCATTTGAGTTCTCCTTGCAATTTGCAAAAATCAAAACAGGAGCCGTGAACAAATTGCAGCACCCAAATCCCGAAGAAATTTGGGTATAAAAGGTTTGGGGCCGCTTATCTTGCCAGAAGAAACTTAAAACCTCAATAATTTCGGCCAATATTGGGCTCAAAGCGATTTATAGTAAAGCTATGCCCCAACGCCGGTTTCTTTTGCCCACCCTACTCCTGGCCTCTTGGCTCGTTCTTTCGGGCTGCGCCTCTGTTTCGCCCCTTTATATTCCCTCATCCGACGCCCCGCCCCGGTCCTTTCCACCGGCGCCGGCGGCGGTCATCCGCCTGCCCGTCACCGTCTCCCTGCCCAAGGATGCCGGCTGGGGATACGGTCTTTTCGGCCTGCTGCACGGCCATGCTTATGAAAAACTTCCGGATCTGGTCCGGGAGGCCGAGGCCAAGGGCCTCCAGCTCACCAAACAAGTGGCATTGTGGAACATGGAGGGCGGGAGATTGCTTTGGGGTTCCACCCTCCTTTTCCGGAAGTCCCTCCCCCAGAATAGCGCGACACCGCAAACCACACCCGGGCCTGGAGGAGCAGATGAACCCGTCAGCCTGAAATTGGACCTGCCCTTGGAATGGGGCAAGGACTGGAAACTCCAAATTCCCAGCCTAACCCCGATCACCTCCAACTCCTCCCAACCCCTTCCCCTCCAAACGGCCGAAACCCTCGTGAAGCTCCAGACCTTTTACACCAAGATGCAGGTGGACCAGCTCAACAAGGTCCTGCAGGGAATCACGGACTTGAAACCCAAGGCCCAGGACATATGGGCCTTGATGCAGGAACCCATCTTTTTGGACAAAGGCATCTGGCTCCTGATCAAACCCGAAGACATCAGCACGGGGCTGATGCGGACCAATTCCAAGGATCCCCTTAAACTGGAGACCGTCTTGGAGTTATGGGCCCACCCGACGATTTTCTTCGGGGACAATCCCCCGGAGGAAAAGAAGCCCCTGCCGCCCCTGTCGATCTTCGAGCCCGGCCGGCCGGGCTTCCGGGCCATCAGCAACGTTTCCATCAGCTTCAAGGAGGCCAATAAGTTCCTCTGCGATCCCAAGACCGGCCTGATCAACTTCGTTGTTCCCCATACGGGGGCCCAGAAACTGACCGTCAAGGGCATCCGGCTCTACGGGGCGGAGGGCAAGGTCATCGCCGAGGTTCAGCTGAGCTACAACCCCTTCCTCATCAACTTCGCGGGCAAGCCGGCCCACATGACCATTTATTTCCGGGGGACGCCCAAGTACAGCCTGAAGAAACGCCTTTTCTACATGCCCGACTTGGATTTCGACGTGAAGACCACTGATTTCCTGGTGCAGGTGGCCGACTGGATCTTGAAATCCGACATCCGCAAGGAGCTTCGGCAAAAGGCCCGCATTTCCGTGGGGCCCAAGCTGGATTTTCTCAAAAGCCGGATGGGCGAAGTCTTGAACCGGCGTTTGAATTCTTACGCCACTCTCTCGACCGAGGTGAAAACTTTCACGATTTTGGATTCCTTCGCGGACAAGGACAGCATCCAGGCCCAAGTGGCCTTGGATGGGGATTCCCAGTTGAACGTGACGTGGTAAAGAAGCCCTGGCGGCGGGTTACTTCAAGTGGGTTTTAAAAAAGGCAAGCGTCGTTTCCCAGGCCACCGCGGCGGAAGCCGCGTGATAGGCCGCCCGTTCGTCGCAATTGAAGGCGTGGGCCGCCTCGGAAAAAACGGCCTGGATGTAATCCTTCCCCTTGAGGGCATTGGCCAGTTCGGCCAGCTTTTCCGGTGGCGAGCTCTGGTCTTTCCCGCCCCAAAGCAGCAGGAGCGGTCCCTTTTGTTCCTGCGCCAGGTCGAAATTCTGCATGATGCGGCTGCCGTAATAGGAAACCGCGGCCTTCAAGGGCAATCCACTGTTGGCCGTAAAGGAAGCGGACCCTCCCATGCAAAAACCCACGCAACCGATGACGCCCGATTTCAGTTCTTCCTTCAACCAGTAAAAAGCGGCCTGATAATCCGCCAAAGCCGCTTCGCGGGTGATCCCGTTGATGTGGGGCACGATATGGGACCAATCATTGCCGGTCGGATAGGCGAGCGTGCCGCCCGGCGCCAAGGTGCGGTGGAAAAGCTCGGGGGCCACGGCCAGATAGCCTTCCGCGGCGATTCTCTGGGTGACTTTCTTGATATGGCCGTTTACGCCGAAGGCTTCCTGGAAGACCAGGACGCCCGCCTTGGGATGCCCTTCGGGCCTTGCCACGAAGGCCTGCATTTGGGTGCCGTCGGAAACTTTGAGTTGGATCGTGCTTTCGGATAGTTTCGCCATGTTTCCCTCCGATTTTTATTCGACCTTCTCCAATTTGGCGATCTTGGCTTTGAGCTGTTTCTTCCCATGGTTCGGGAAAGAAACCGTGACCGTCAGGTCATCTCCTGACCCTATCAAGGCCAGGACCATTCCCTTCCCAAAATGCTTGTGCCGAACCGTGTCGCCGATTGCATAAGGGGCCATCACCGGCTCGTCGTCCCATTCCGGGTCCTTGAGCTCGTCGAACTCCTTCTTTTTGACGTCCTTGACCTCGTAAAGTCCCCCTTGGGTGGCCACAATCGACGCGGCCTTGCCGGTCACCTGGATCATATCCTTGGGGATTTCCGAAAGGAACCGGGAGGGGGCCCGCCATTGGGGGGTGCCATAAACGTAGCGGCAGGCCGCGCCGGTTAAATAGAGGACATCCATTGCCCGGGTCATGCCCACGTAGCAAAGGCGGCGCTCTTCCTGGACGTCGTCGTCCTCTTCCATGGAATTGTTATGGGGGAAAAGCCCTTCCTCCATGCCCGTGATGAACACGATGGGGAATTCCAGCCCCTTGGCGTTGTGCATGGTCATGAGGGTCACGCAGTTCTTCTTGTCCTCCAGCTTGTCCACGTCCGCCACCAGGGAAACCTGGTCCAGGTAGCCTTCCAGGGTGGGTTTCTTGGCGGCTTCCTCGGTATTTCCCTCAGCGCTCTTCTCGAAACTTTTCTCGTAGTCCAATACCGAGTTGACCAATTCCTTCAGGTTCTCGGCCCGCATCTTGGATTCCAGGGAATCGTCCGTGGCCAGGTCGGTCAGGTATCCCGACCGTTCCAAGACGTGCTTCACGAATTCCGAGGGGGCGATCAGGTCCCTTTCGGCGATAAGGCTGTCCATCATGGCCACGAAGTTGGCCAGGGCCTGGGTGGCCTTCTTGGGGAATTCCCCGCTGGTGGCGGCCAACCGGGCGGCCTCCAGCATCGAAAGGTCCTGTTGTTTGGCGTTTTCTTCCAGTTTGGCCACCGTGCCGCTGCCGATGCCCCGGATGGGCGTGTTGATCATGCGGCGCAGGGAAACCGAATCCTTGGGGTTCACCAGCACATGCAGGTAGGCCAGCATGTCCTTGACTTCCTTGCGGTCGTAGAATTTCAACCCGCCCACGATGATGTAGGGGATGTTGTGGCGCCGGCAGGCGTCTTCCAGCACGCGCGACTGGGCGTTGGTGCGGTAGAGCAGGGCCACGTGGCGGAAAGACCGCCCCGGTTGTCCCAACCGCTCATAAACGGTCTTCACCACGAACTCCGCCTCGTCTTTGTCGTCTTCGGCCTGGTAATAGGTGGGGGTCTCCCCCATTTCCCTGAGGGAAAAAAGCTCCTTTTCCTTGCGCTGGGAGTTGTTGCGGATGACCGCCTGGGCCGCCTGGATGATGGACTTGGTGGAGCGGTAGTTTTGCTGGAGCTTGAAGACCCGGGCCCCGGGGAAGTCGTGCTCAAAGCGCAGGATGTTGCGGATGTCCGCCCCGCGCCAGCCGTAGATGGACTGGTCCGGGTCCCCCACCACATAGAGGTTGTTCAAGGGGTGGGCGATGGCCGAAACCAGCTGGTACTGGGCCGAGTTGATGTCTTGGTATTCGTCCACTTGGACGTACTCGAAGCGCCTGCGGTAGCCCTCCAGGATCTCCGGGTGTTTTTTCATCAGGAGCACCGCGTTGAACAGCAGGTCGTCGAAGTCCATGGCGTTGTTCTCGCGCAGCTTCTGCTGGTACCGGGGATAGATCTGGGCCACCTTCTCCTGGAAGATACCCGCCACCAGTTCCTCGTATTCCTTCGGATCCTTCAGTTCGTTCTTGGCCGCGCTGATGTGCGAATGCACCGCGTAGGGATGGACTTGCTTCTCGTCCAACTTGAGGTCCCAAAGGCATTCCTTGATGACGGCCTTCTGGTCCGAGTCGTCGTAAATGGTGAAACCCGGCTGGTAGCCGAGTTTGTCCGCGTGCAGCTTGAGGATGGTCAGGCAGAGCCGGTGGAAGGTTCCGATGAAGATTTCCCTGGCCTGCTGGTAGCCGGCCAGGTTGGCCACCCGGTCCTTCATTTCCTGGGCGGCCTTGTTGGTGAAGGTGACGGCCAGGATGCGGAAGGGGGAAACCTTCATTTCTTCAACGAGGCGGATGATGCGGTAGGTGATGACCCGGGTCTTGCCCGAACCCGCCCCGGCCAAAATAAGGGCCGGTCCGGCGTTATGGACGACCGCCTCGCGTTGTTCCTCGTTCAGGTCCTGGTAGGTCCGCTTCATCGCTCTCACAATGGGATTTTAGGATGGTTCGGAGAAATAAAAAATCCCGCTCCCCTTTCGGGGGCGGGATGCCGAATTGTCTTATAAACCCCGGGTAAAAGCTACTTGCTTTTTTCCACGAAACTGCGGATATAACGCCGGATTTGCTCGTCGGCCACGATGAACTGCAGGCCCAACATGCCCGCTTCGGTCCAGGCCAGCTTGGAATAGATGTCCACCGTCTTTCCCTTTTGGATCTGGAAGTTCAGTTTGAAGATCTTGCCCTGCGGGCCGCCTTGGGCGGCTTCCAGCCGGATGCCGCCTTCGCTGACATCCTTGGCCTTGGCCATCAAAGGATTCCCCTGGACCTCAAAAACATTCCCGGATTTGGACTCCACGACGTTGTGGACAGTAACGGATTCGTGGAATTGGGCCCTTGGATATTTTCTCCGCTCAATGGGAGCGCTTTTAGGGTCGTTGGTCTTCAATAGGAACCTCCGAATAGCCACTTTACCGTAAAAACCGGAGTGGTAAACGGATAGTACCCTAGCGTCCCGGGTTGTTAAATCGATTTCAACTTGGTATGAAAAATATATTGTGGAAGCGTTTCCAGCGCGGAAATATGTCACCGAATTTATTTGTTACTGTTTTTTAAACACTTCCATGTAGAAAGCTCCGGGAATCCAGGAAAAAACCAAATTGTTTTTTGCCCATTTGGAACGGACCCTTATGTTCATAATTTGGCCGTTGGCGTCCAAAGCCCTGACGCCCAGTTGAGGGTCCGCCTTGTAGCGGAAGAGGGTAATTTTTGCCTGGAGAGGCTCCGCCAGGATCGGTGCTGTTCCTTGTGCAATCAACTTGGTCTTGGCGGCGTTGTAAATTTGGCCGGTATTTTCCATCCGGGTGACGCCGGTCAAAAGCATGTGGTCCGAAGCCCAGAGGTTGGTCTTTGTCAGTGAGATAACGGACAGGGATGCGAAGAAATTGGGGGACTCCACCTGCCAGACGGGGCTTACGATCTTCCGGTGCCCCAGGAATCCCACCGCCGCCTGGAACCTTGGGCTGGAAACTTGGAACAAGCCGACGTTTCCCTGCCAGTGGATCTGTTCCGTATCACTGGCGAGTGACTGGGTCTTGGCTTGGATCTTTGCTTTCAGGATTCCCGCCGCATCCGTTTTAAATGTCACGCCATTCCCGTTCAGTCCGGAACAATGGGCGAGGGCTTTGAGCGCGGAGGCCGGGTCGGATTTTGGGTCCCCGGCTTCCATGGCAAAGAACCGGCCCCGCTTGACGTCGCCCCTTAAAAAAACCAAGGCCGACGGGGGCCATTGAGCCAAAAGCCCGGGTTCATTGGAAAGGTCCCCATCCGGCGCAAGGGAACTACCCCAATCCCCGCCGCCCAGTCCCATGCCGACGCAGGCGTTCCAATCCTCCAGACAGCCGTAAGCCGCCATCAGGCAGGGCGCCTCCGCCCCATATTCGTTGGGCCATCCGTCGCGCCACTGGGCGCAATAGGGCCGGCCAAAGCTGCGGCTGAAAATCAGTTGGGCGGGAATGCTGCTCCCGGGTTGGAGAACCATGGGATTGTCCTCGAATTCCAGCCGGTCGGTTTTGGATTCGGACAGGTCGTTTCGGTAGGCCTTCCCTTGCGCCCAAAGCCCCTGGGTCAGGACGCCTGGGTCGCCCGCCAATTCCGCGGGAATCCGGGCCTTGTCCCATCCCGTGAGATCCAAGTAAATACCTTTTGGTTTGAGGACCGCCGCCAGGGCCGCCAGCCGGCCGGTGACGGCGGCACCGGCTGTATCCTCTGCCGATGCCAGGTTGCATCCGTAAACCGCCAGTTCGCCGGCCATCTTTGAGAGCTGCTCATCCGTGAAGTTCGCCCAATCGCCGGAAAGGTGGGCGCCCCAAAAACGGGCCTCCGTGCCGTCGGCGAATGCCAGCTTTTCGCCGTCCACGGTCACTGCACCGTGCTTACCGGCGGGGGCGTCCAGGAGGAAGCTCATGTCGATGGCCGTCCCGGCGGGTGATCCAGTGGGCGGCTCAAATGGAATCCAACCGGTGGTGTCCGTCCGGAAAGTTTTTTCCGGTTTGGGCGAAGTGGGGGAGATCGCGAGTTCCGTATCCGAAGCCGTGATGGCGAACAACAGGGGAACCGGAACTTTGTTCAGAGATTTGAAGAGGATGGTTTGGATGGGGACGTCCGGTAAGGGGTTCTTCCAACCGAACAAATTAAGGCCCATGTCGATGTTCTTGTATTTGTGCCACCAGGCCAGATAGCTGGAGGGGGTATCGTCCGAACCCGAAAAATTGGTCAACTCCGCCCCCACCTTCAGGGGGATGACCTCGACCCGGCCGTCCGCGTAAACAATGTCATATTCGGCCACCGTAATGTTGGAGGCCGTGCCCCCCCATCGGCAGGAATGAAGGAAATAAAGGTTCCTTGCCTTGATGCCGCCCGCATTGATGGCCACCGCCTCGGGAAAACCGGCCAGCCGCCGCCCTTTTAAGGTAATGAAGGATCGGCCTTGGTTGGCGCTCGCTTCCAACAGCTGGAAAGGGATGCCCCGCAGGGTTTGGGGCCCCTGGGGGATATTGGCGAATCCCTCCTTTTCCTTGAGGTCTTCCCCACCGGCAACGGCCGCGTCCAAGGACTGGGCCGGGCCCATGTTGGCCGCCTTGGAAAGATCGACAAAAGTGGGTGCGGCTTGCGCCGGAAGGGTCCCGGCGGCAAAGGCCGCCAGGAGGAGGAAAGGGACCGGCAGTAGTCGGCGCATAGTCGGAATCTTACAGCTTCTTGTACTTGTAATACTGGGTGATGATCTGGACCACTTCCTCGGGCTTGTCCACGATGTGGAAAAGATCCGTGTCCCCCGCGTCGATGTAGCGGCGGTTGCCCAGGATGGTCCCCTTGATCCAGTCGATCATGCCCTTCCAAAACTGCTTGTCGACCAGGATGATGGGAACGGGGTCGATCTTATGGGTCTGGACCAGGGTGAGGACCTCGAAGAGCTCGTCCATGGTCCCGAATCCGCCCGGCATGACGATGACCGCCGAGGTATAGCGCAGGAACATGACCTTGCGGATGAAGAAATAATGGAAGTTCACCGGCAGGTTGATATAGGGGTTGGGTTTCTGCTCGAAGGGCAGTTCGATATTGCAGCCGACGGACCTTCCGCCGGCCTCATGGGCGCCCAGGTTGGCGGCCTCCATGACCCCCGGCCCCCCGCCCGTGATGACGGAAAAACCCTTTTTAGAAAGGCTGTAGGCGATCAGGCGGGCCAGTTGGTAGTCCTCGGCGTTTTGCAGGGTGCGGGCCGACCCGAAGATGGTGACGGCGGGCCGGATGTTGCGCAGGGCCTCAAAACCTTCCACGAACTCGGACATGATGCGGAACATCCGCCAGGTGTCCTGTTCCTTGAAGTCGTTGGCGATGTAGGGGTTCGGGGAGGAGCCGTTCTTGGGGCGGGCGGCGGAACGCCTTTCCACGAAGGATTTGGCTTTTACTTTGGGCTTTGCTTTTGGCATTTCCGTTTTCCTTTTTAAAATTTAAGCGATGACGGCCCCTGGCCGGTTTTCCAGGGCGTCCTGGATTCGACGCGCGTGGTCGGTAATCAGGGGCGGCAATTGCCCCGGGTCAAAATAACGGATTTCGCTGGTTTCCTCGCTGGGCCTGATCTCCCCGCCGGTCACCTGGCAGAGGAAGGAAACCCGCACCGTGTGCCACTCCGGCCCCTGGGCAATGTGCAGCGAACCGCGGGTGTCCGAATAAACCCCGACCAGCTTCACCACCTCGGCCTTGAGGCCCGTCTCCTCGTAAAGCTCCCTCACGCAGGCCTGCGGGAGCGTCTCCCCCAGGTCCACGTGGCCGCCGGGGATGCACCACAAGCCGTTGTCCGTGCGCTTGGCCAAAAGCACCTCGCGCTTGTCGTTGAAGACCACCGCGTTGACCGCGATCTTGGGGGTTGGCTGGGGCTTGTGCTCTTTTTTATCCATGCGGTGCCGGTAAATAAAAAATCCCGCGCACCCTGGAAGATGCGCGGGATTGGTGAAAAAACGTCCCGGAGATTAACGCTTCGAGAACTGGAAGCGACGGCGGGCCTTCTTGCGCCCGTACTTCTTTCTTTCCACCATGCGGGGGTCGCGGGTCAGGAACCCGGCCACCTTCAGGGGCTTGCGCATTTCCGCGTCGACTTTCAGCAGGGCGCGGGAAATGCCGTGGCGGAGCGCCTCGGCCTGCCCGGTGATGCCGCCGCCGGTGAGGTTGGCGAAGACGTCAAATTTGTTCAGGGCCGAAACCGTCTCCAAGGGGGAGCGGACCACGGCCAGTTTGAACTCGGGGAAGAATTTCTCGACGGGCTTGCCGTTGACGGTGATCTGGCCCTTGCCGGGCCTCAGGATGACACGGGCAACGGAGGTCTTGCGGCGGCCGGTGGCGGCGAATTGTTCCTTGGTGGCCATTAAGCGTCTCCTCTTTTAGCGTTATGGGGCAGGTTGAGCGGCTGGGGTTTCTGGGCGGCGTGGGGATGGGTCTCGCCCTTGTAGATGTTCACGCGGCCGAACATCTTGTCGCCCTGGGACGTCTTGGGCAGCATGCCCTTGATGGCGTATTCCAGGATCCTCTCGGGGCGGGTGTGGCGGATGTGCTTGTACTCTTCGGTGGAAAGTCCGCCCGGGCGGCCCGAGGTGCGGTGGTGCGCCTTGGTTTCCCACTTGTTGCCGGTCAGGACGATCTTTTCGGCGTTGATGATGACCACATGGTCGCCGTTCTCCACGTGCGGCGTGAAGTTGCGCTTGTGTTTGCCCCGGAGGATAGCGGCCACTTGGGACGTCAGCCGTCCCAGAACCTGGTCCTTGGCGTCGACGATCCACCATTGGCGGCGGATGTCCTCAGTCTTTGCGAGAATGGTCTTTTGCATTTCAGCGAATCCTACTCTTTCCTTAAAACAAAATGGCCCCCGGAGGGACAAGGGCCTGAATTATAAGGGTTTTCATGGGTGTGTCAAGAACGGAAAGGCTTAAAAAGGGCCTGAATCGGGGCTTTACCTGGCCAAACGGAACCGGGGTTCGCCATGGACCATGGCAAAGGAAACCGTGTCCCGGTAGCGCAGCACCTGCTCAAAAAGGTTGGGCGCTCTTTTCCCAGGAGCCAGGGGCACGCCGATCAAATCGGCCAGGTAACCGGGCTTGATCCGGCCTAAATGGTGGCCCAGTCCCAAGGCCTGGGCGGGTTTGACCGTTACCATGGACAAGATTTCCTCGGCGGGGACCTGGGGCTGGTTTTTCTTGAAAAGCCTCATTTCGCGGAAGAGCGAAAGGGAACGGTTGCTGGCCAGGCTGTCTGTGCCCAGGCAGACGGGGATGCGGTGCCGGCGCAGGGATTGGTATTTGAAGGGCGGATGGCTGAAATAGTCATGGCTTCCGGGGCAATGCACCACCGTAATCCGGTTCTTGGCCAGCAGTTTCATGTCCCTCTGGTCCACGATGTTGCAATGGACCGCCAAGTCCAGTTTGGGCAACCAGCCGCTCTCGTTCAGGTACTGGAGGGGCGTGGTATGCCGGGGGATATTCCAGTCCGGGTTGAGGACCTTGATCCGTTCGGCCATGGGCCCTTTTCCTTTTTTAAAGTAATTAGCCTCTTCCCGGCTCTCCCCTACGTGGATGGTGGTGGGCACATCCCGGTGTTCGTTCAAATATTTCCCGGTCCATTCCAGCAGTTCCTTGGAAACCGTGAAGGGCGTATGGGGGCTTAGACCCCACTGGAAAGTGGGAGTGGGCGGATGGGCATGGGTAAGGGCCCTTAATTTTTCCTGGAACTGGCGGCAATAGGCTTTGGTGGAGGGCTGTGCCATGTCGATCATCTCAAAGAAAACAAAAGCCCGTAAGGCCGACTGGCGCAACAGCGAGTAGCTTTCCCAGCTGGTGGAAATATCACAAAGGGTGGTGGTCCCGTAATCCAGGCTTTCCTTGATCCCCTTTTGGATGGCCTTCTTAAATTCGGCGGCGCCGGTGGCCCTGGTTTTGACCGCCATTTTCCGGAGCCAGTCCCGGA
>JAJPJW010000180.1 GCA_021324075.1 Pseudomonadota bacterium
GGGGGGGGGGGGGGGGTTTGTGTGGGGGTGTTGGTGTGGGGATGGGTCGGGGTGGGGGTGGGGGTGTTGGTGAGGGGGTTGGGGGGGGTATTGGTCGGGGTCGCCGTCGGGGTTTTGGTCGGGGTGTTGGTGGGGGTGAAAGTGAAGGTCAGGGTCGGGGTATTGGTGGGGGTGGCGGTCGGCGTATTGGTGGGAGTGTTGGTGGGAGTAAAGGTGGGGGTCCGGGTCGGGGTGTTGGTGAAGGTGTTGGTGGGGGTGAAGGTCGGCGTCAAAGTCGGGGTTTTCGTGGGGGTCAAGGTCGGGGTGAAAGTCGGCGTATTAGTCGGGGTATTCGTGGGCGTGTTGGTGGGGGTGTTGGTGGGCGAGTTGCAGCTGATGGTGGTCACCGAGATGGAATTGCTGGTGGCCGGCCCGCCCCCCGTCCAGCTGGCCGCGCCCGAATCGGTGATGACCACGCAGGGCGTGGCCGCGGCGTAGTCCGTCATGTAAAAGGTCAGGGGCGCGCAAAAGCCCGGCTGGAGGCCCGTAACGGTCCACTGCAGGGGATTGCCGCTGCTGATGTTATCCAGCGTCACGGTCTGGCCGTCGATGGTCATGGTCCAGAAATAAGGCCCGTTGTAGGAAAGCATGTCGTTGGTGATCGTATCCGAAATGGTGACCCCATTGGCCGGCCCGCCGGCGGCCCCGGCGCAGACGTTGAAGACGAAGGTCAGCCCCGCGTTGCCCGCAGACCCATCGTAGCCCGAGGTGGCCGAGAGAGTGGACTTGGTCAGGGTGATCTGGGGCGGCACGATGACCTGGGTATAAGTGACGGGAGTCGAGGTGGCAACCCCCGAGGGCCAGGTGACCGCCCCCGAGTCGACCAGGGTCAGGGCGCAACCCGGGTTGAGGATGGTATCGTTCGTGTTCTGCATCGCCACCGTGATGGTGGCGCAGGAATTGCCGGCGAAGCTGGGAAAGACCAGGTCACTGCCGCTGGCGGTGGGTTCATTGGCCTGGCCGTTGGAGGGGGCGTAATAGCAGAGCTGGTAGGCTTCGTTGGCGTCCCCGTAGCCGAAACATTGGAAGGAAAAAGTACTGCAGGTGGAGGTGTTCGTCAGGATATTATCCGTGACCGTGACCGACCCGTCGGTAACGGGCCCGCCGGTGTTGCAGACGGTGAGGGTGTAATCCAAGGTCACGGTGTTGCCGCTGGTCACCGCGCTGGACAGGGCCTTGGTGACGTGGAAATTGGGCGGGCCGATGGTGGGCTGGGGCGTGGGCAGGGGTACGCATTGGCGCCAGAAAAGCGCGCCGCCGCTGGAGCCATAGGCGCCCGAGCAGTCGGTGGAAATGAACGGCAGGGCGCCGCCGGAAACGGGGTTGTACAAACGGGCGGCCCAGGTGGAGGCTGTCACGCCGCTGGAGCAATAGGAAGAGGAAAAACCGCCGCCCGTATAGCTGGTCGAATACCAGGGATTGCTGCCGCTATCGGGCGGCGGCGTGGCGCAGGGAATGCAGTTGGCGGGGGAGTTCACATAGTCCAGCGAGAGGCCCCCGCTGCTGCTCGTGATTTCCGAATGATTCCCCCCGGCGCAGGAAACGTCCAGGTCCCAGGAGGAAAAGGTGTCCTGCGGCGCGGTGTTTTGGGTGTAGACGGCCAGGCAGACTTGGGCGCCGGTAAGAAGGGCTGTGGGCACGCTGATGCAGGTGGGGTTGGCCGCGCCACCCGTCCCCGGGGCCCCTGCGTAGGGATAGGCTCCGATCAGGGTGCCGCCGACGTAAATGGTGGTGTTGTCGTCCCCGGAAGCGCAGAGGGTTGCCGAAGTCGGTGTGCATTGGGCCGGGGCCCGGTGGGTGACGGAAAAAAGCAAAATTCCCAGGAGCAATAAGCCAAACGGGTTTAACCGGTTAAAAAATTTTTTTGTCTCACGAGAAAGCATCAAAACTCTTTCCTTGTTTGAAAGCAAAACCCTTTCAAGGGTTTGCCTTGCCAATCGGCAGACATTAAAACCGCAAGCTTCCTAACGGTTTGTTTGAACTAGGATTGAAGGGTAAGTTGATCGCTCAATATAAAAACGTTTTTAAATTGCCTTAACCCATCCGTTATTGCGCTTAATTTGCCTAAAGCATACCAAGAAATTCAGCAATGAGCGCTTTCAAACCCCTAACGAACGGCTCTTTAACAACCCAACCTGGTTTTTATTTTCTGTTGGGCAACAGGGGCCCAAAATCCTGTAACTACAGGCTTTAGGGCCTTTAAAAAACACTTAAAACTTTCGGGTTAAAGGGGTACAATAGCTGGAGTAAACATCGGCCTGGATTTAGTGTAAGAGGGGCTAAAAACGTTTTTAGACGAAGGCACCTATGCTCGATTTCACCCGAGACGATCATTCCGTTCAACCGACCCGCAGGTCTCCCCAAGCGAAAGAATTACTTTCGAAGAAATCCTACTTCCTGCATCAACAAGGCGACCAGTTTTTTAAAGAGAGCCGCTTCAAGAAAGCGAAAGAGTCCTACCAGAAAAGCCTCGATTACTACAAGGCGGAAGGCGATTCGAAAGGCACCGGCCTGACCCTCACGCGCATGGGCCGGGCCAAGGAAATCCTGGGGGAATATTCGGGTGCCCGAAGGGACTACGAGGAAAGCCTGGCCCTTTTCCAAAATTTGAACGACCTACCCGGCATCGCCCGGAGCAAGGCCCACTTGGGCAATATCGGCTGGGCCACCGGGGACTACCAGGAGGCCTCCAAACTCCTGCAGGACGCCCTGAATTTTTACCACGCTGCGCAGGATGTTGTAGGCCAGGCCTGGGTACAGGACCTGATGGGCAACCTTCGGCTGGCCATGCGGGAAGCCGAGGCGGCCGAACTGCATTACCGCACAGCCCATTCGCTGGTGGAATCCTTGGGAAAAAACCTGCAGTCCGAAGCCTGGAATTTTTTCCACCTGGCCACGGTGGATTTCTTCCGGGAGAAATGGGAAGGGGCGAAGGAAGGCTTCTCCGAATCCCTGCAATGTTTCGTGCGCTTGAAGGACGAATTGGGGCAGGCGGCCGCCCTCATCCACCTGGGGGAGATTAGCTCTACCCAAAAGAAACTTTCCGAATCGGAAGACTATCTTCGGCGGGGGGTCGAACTGGTCCTGAAAAGCGAATGCCGCCCGATTTTGGCCGACGCCCTCACCGGCGTGGCCCAGTTGCTGAAAGCCAAGGACGACGAGCGCAAGGCCGTCAGCCTCTTGATGGTCACCCTTTCCCACCCCACCTGCCGCCAGCAGACCAAGGACCGCATGGTGGCCCTTTCCATGGCCCTCCAGTCCAGCTTCACTTCCACCGAGGCCCATGCGGGCTTTGAATGGGCCAAAAGCGTCAGCCTGGAGGAAATGGCTGCCGGTTGGGTCCATTCCCTCTCGTCAAAGCCCAAGGGGAAAAAGTAAGTCCAAAGCATTTCCAAAATTTTTCAGCCGTTCAAAATCGGTTGTTATCACCTTTTCATCAAATTGTTCAACGTATCCCCGATCAGGCCCTTCGTGAAACCCCGGTAGCCATCCAGCAGGAGGCCGCCGCCGGTGGTGATGGTATTCGCCTGCCAAAGGGTGCTTCCATCCTTGGCGGAAACGAGGAAAAACTCCAATGCCACCGCCGCTTGCCGGCCCTTGTTTCGGAAAAGGTTTTCGTCTTTTTCAATAATGGACCGTCGCCCGAAATAGTCGATCCTTTGGTTGTTCTGGTTCTCCCGGATGTTGATGGAGCATGAAAACTCGGCGTAATAATCCACGATCACAATGAGGATATAGGTGGGGTTCCCGCAAAACTGGGAGATTTGCGGGTTATACAGGTATTTTTGCGGGCTCAGGACGTGCTTCAAAAGCGCTTGCTGGTAAATTTCATTGAAAGGGGCCGAACTCAGGGACAAGTTCATTTCCGTGGCTTTCTCCTGGAGGGTCTGGTTGGTTTCGTTTACGGCCTGGTCTTTGGTGGCCACAAAAAAAGGCTGGGAAAATAGCCGGATGTCGCGCGGCGTCAGGGTGGTGGTATTGGAGCCGGTCGCCCAAACCTTCAAGGGATTGAAGTAAGCGCCCATAAAGGCGATTTGGCCGTTGGGCAGGTCAAACCCGGGGGCCCGGTTATAGATGGAATTCGCCAAGGCCTCCTGGGTGGAAAAAAATGCCGCCAATATCAACAGCCAGACCCCAGCGAGCTTCCCCATATTGCCCCCTTAAATAAATATTTTTCGTCTGTTCAATAATCCACAACCACGACGGAATAGGCCGTGAGACGCGCAAGCGTAATGGAAATTTGGCCGTCCGTATAGGCAAAATTCGTCGGTTCGTCGGCAGCTTGATCGGGAGAGACTGCCGTCACCTTCCACGGCCGCTTATTGAAAGGGATAGAAAGGGTGACCTTGTGCTGTTCCTGGAAGCCCCTTTCATACTCGTGGTTCACCACATGCACCAAAATCCTATCCTTCCCTTCAGTAACCGCCACCATGGCGCTCGATAAGGAACATTGAACCTTGCGGTCCGACGGCTTCACATGGTGGTACAAGGCTGAGTGGGAATGGTAAAAAGCCGTGTAGTTCTTGAAAAAAGGCATCATGCCCTGTTCGTCGGCGGTCGGTTCACCGGTGGCCGTCATGAGGTGGAAAGCGAAAAAGATGCCGTTGGCATAGGCCTCGGCGACGTAGATGCGCCAATAATCTTCCCTCTCGTTCTGCGGCAAAGCGGTGTAGCGGTTGAGGGTCGGCGTGGGCCAGTCGATGAAAAGAACCACCGGCGCACCCGGCGCCAACACCGCCGATTGCTTGTAAAACCGCTGGAAAACACTTTGTAACGACTTGGCGCCGTTCAGGTGTCCGTCCACCACCGGCACATAATCGGCCATGGTGCCGTTGTCCCCGTCGTGGTTGTAGTCCCAAAGGCCGATGCTCTCAAAATCCACGTTGGGCAGTATTCCGTTGCCCGTAATGATCAAGTCCCGCCCATACTTCTTTTTGGCGTAGTCCTTCAATTCCTGCACGATAGGCCCGAAATAGCGGTAAGGTTCGGCGGCGCTGACGAAGGTCTTGGCGCCCGGTTCGGGGTGGTCGTCGTAGGTCCTTCCCCACTCGGCGGCCAGGGGGTTGCCGGGGTTGAAGGGGGCTGAAGCCCAGCCCTTGTCGGCCAGGTACCTCAGGTAATTGAAGTTGTGCCGCAGGTCTCCCGGCGCAAGGTCCCGCCGCAGGAGGTTGCCGGGCGGCATCTGGAAAAGCTCGGCGAAATCCGTCTCTTTGGGGTATTTGGCCAGGAGGTAGGAGTTGAAATCGGCCAGGTGGAAATCATCGAAGCCCTCGTTGTTGTCGTAGGTCTCGCCCTGGTAGTCCTGGTCCACCTCGTCGAAGAAAATCCCGTCCACACCGCCGTCGATCTGTACTTTGCCGATCGAAACCAGGTAATCCCGGTATTCGGGGGAGGCCATGCTGCCCCGGTGGGCTCCCGGAACGATGTTGTCGTGCTTGACGATCTTGCCCGCCGCGTCCCGGCAGGCAATCCGGTCGAAATCCTCGGGGGTGAATTCGTCGGCGAAAAGGACGGTGGCGGTGGTGCCGCCGATGAAGCGGATGTTGGACTTGTGGCAGTCGTCCACATAGCTGAACTTGTAGTCCGTCGGCTTTACGCCGTCGCGGTCCCACTTGGACCAGGCCCGGATGACGATGTCCGGGGATAGTTCCAAAACCTGGGGATCGCTGCGACTGTCGTAGGTCTGGCTGAAGGCATAGACCGTGATATCGTCCATGGGGACGACCGGCAGGGGGGTGGGTGAAAGGTTCCACGGACCGCAACCCGTGTCGACCACCCCGCCCGGATGGGCGCTGGATTGGGAAAAAACAATGCAGGGCCCCATCAACACCAGAAGGACCGGCAATCCCAGACAAAACTTGGAATGATTCCCCACCGGCGAGCCTCCAGTTTTGAACCGGGAGTGATTTGAAAACAAAAGGGGGCGGCTCAGGGCACCGCCCCCGGCTCTCTCTCCTGATTTTAGGTAGGTTGCCTTCGAAAACCCAGAATTAGTGAGCGGCGTCGGAGAGCTTGGCCATTTGCTCCGGCTTTTTGAGGAAGAAAATAGGGATGCCCGCGCAGGCAAAACCGATGACCATGATCCAACTCATCTGGTCGAAGGCCATGACGAAGGCTTGTTTTTTCACCCGGAAAAAGGCCTCCTTGGCCAACATGTTGTCGGGGCTGAAAATGCCGGTCTCCATGGAAAAACGGAAGGCCATGGCCTTGGCGCCCTGGGCCCACTGGCTGAAACCCATCGTGAGGGGGCTGATGTACTGGCGCAGGTGGTCATAGGCGATGTCCTGGGACTTGCTGAACATGGTCGAGAGCAGCGCGATGCCCAGGCTGCCGCCCAGCTGGCGCGACAGGTTCATGATGCCGGCGGCCTGGCCCAAGGCCGGTCCCTTGAAGCTGCCCAGCACCAGCGAATTGATGGGGATGAAGACCGCCGCCATGCCCAAACCGCGGATCAAAAGGGGCCAGAAAAGGTCCCAATAACCGGCCTGGGGGCTGACACGAGTGAGAAGGAACAGGGCCGTGTCCACGCAAAGGATGCCCAGGGCCATGAAGATCCGCGGGTCGCGCTTCTGCAATTGGAAACCCACGATGGGCATCATGATGCCCGCCACGAAGGCGCCCGGTGTGAAGAGGTTCCCCGTCTGGGTGGCGTCCATGCCCAATACCGAAGTGGCGAAGATGGGGATGAAGAAGATCAGCCCGTAAAGCATCCCCCCCACGCAGGCCATCATGATGGTGCCGTTGATGAGGGCGGGGTTGGTATAGAGCCTCAAATCCATGATGGGGTGTTCGTGGGTCAGTTCCCACCAGACGAACCCCGGCAGGCAGAGCACCGCCATGATGGTGAAGGCCACGATGATCTTGGAGGAAAACCAGTCGTCGGCCTGGCCCCTTTCCAGGACAAACTGCAGGCAGGCCACACCCGTGATCAAGAGGGAGAGGCCGATGGTGTCCACCGGCGCCTTTTTCATGACTTCGCGGGCCGCGGCATGTTCGCCGTCCACGGCGTAATCCTTGACGTAAAGCGCCGCCAGGAAGGCCGCCAAAAGCCCTAGGGGCAGGTTGATGTTGAAGATCATGCGCCAGCCGAAATGGTCGGTCAAATAACCGCCCAGGGGCGGACCGATGGTGGGACCGATGATGACCACCATGCCATAAAGGGCGCTGCCGATGCCGGAGCGCTTGCCCGGGAACATTTCCTGGATCAGAGCCTGGGAGGTCGGCAAAAGGGCACCTCCTGCCGCGCCTTGCACGACGCGGAAAAGCACCAGTGTCCAGAGGTTGGGGGCCATGCCGCAGGCCAGGGAGGTGGCCACGAAGAGCAGGATGCAGGTGATGTAGTACTTGCGGCGGCCGAAGCGGTTGCCAAGCCAGCCCGAGATGGGAAGGACGACGGCGTTGGAAATGATGTAACCCGTGACCACCCAGCCGATCTCGTCCAAGGTCGCGCCCAGGTTGCCCATCATGGTGGGGATGGCCACGTTGACGATGGAGGTGTCGACGATTTCCAGCAGGGACGCCAGCCCGGCGGTGATGACCACCAAGAGGGCCTCGCGGCTGATTCCCGGCTGTTCGGCGGCTTGGGTTGTGGCGGCGGTTGCGGACTCGGACAATTTAAAATCCTCTCACAGAAAATAAGCGATGGCGGTGGCGGCCAGGCTCACCACCACGGAAAAACCGATCAGCTTCAAGGACCTCTGGCGGTCCTTCTTTTTGTACTCGGCTTCGATGACGTTTTCGGTCTGGAAAGCCGGCTTGTCCATGTTCCTCAAGCCCCGCATTCCGAAATTCACGCAGAAGTGGTTCTGGTACTGCACCCATCCGGTGGCCGCCGTTATGGCCGGGAGGAAGAGGAAAAACCTTGCCCAGTGGGGTTCCCCGGTGAAGTAAAGGATGGCGAAGAGGACGATGAAAAGGACAATCCCGGCCCAGCCCCCGATTTTCCGCATACGGCGCTCCTCGGGGCCGATGTTACAGACACCGGGAATGTATTTTTCCTGTTCCATTTCCAACTCCTGAAACTTCATTTGTAACGGCGCCCGGCCCGCTATTTTTTCCGGAACACCCCGAAAAGCGCGTAGGGCTTGCGGGGCCCCTGGAAGATGGTTTCTTTGACCGCCGTCAGCTCAAAAGTCTTTTCAAACACTTCCTCCAAAGCCTCTTGGGTAAATCCGTGGGGACCAAGGCTGCCCTGCACCTTGAAACTGAACACCTTAAGCGCCAGAACGCCGCCCTTCCTCAAAAGCTCTGAAACAACCCCTGCGTAGTCCCCCCACCGGTCGGAGGGCAGGGTATGGAAACATCCCCTGTCGTGCACTAAAACGGCGTCGCCCGCACCCTTCAGGGCCAGCACATCGGCCGTGGCAAACTGGATTTTTTCCTCCACTCCCGCTTTCGCCGCCGTTTCCTTCGCTAATTTCACCGCCGTGGGGGAAAGGTCCACTGCGGTCACCTTGAAACCCTGTCCGGCAAGATAGGCCGCGTCATGCCCAGGCCCGCAACCCAGATCATAGGCCTTGCCCGAATCCATCGAAAGGCTTTCCAATAAATCCTTCAGGTCGCCATCCGCCATACCCGCGTTCCAAGGCAAGTCCCCCGGAGCGGTTTGTCGGTAGGTTTCTTCCCAGGTTGCCCCGGAGCCAGTGGTGCCTTTGTAATCCGTCATCGGTCACCTTCGCTTAATGAACGTGGATGTCCACCACCGCCGACAGGCCCGCGGCCAGCCGGTCGATGTCTTCCTTCGACAGGTCGGTCAGGTCGATCTTGACCGGCACGCGTTGGACCACCTTGGTGAAATTGCCGGTCGAATTGTCCGGCGGAAGCAGGGTGAAGGTCGACCCGGTGGCCGAACCGACGCTGTCCACCACACCGTGGAATTTCTTTCCGGAGTAGGCGTCCACTTCGACGTCCACTTTCTGCCCGGGCTTGATGCGCGAGAGCTGGGTTTACTTGAAATTGGCCTCCACCCAGCGTTCCTTGGAGGAAACGAAGCCGAAAAGGGCCTGGCCCGGGGGGACCACCATGCCCACTTCCACCGACTTCTTGGCGATGGTGCCGTCCGTGGGGGCGACGATGCGGGTATAGCCGAGGTTCAGGTCGGCCTGCGCCACCTTGGCTTGGTCGGCCTTGAGCCGGTTGATGAGGTTGCCGTACTTCGCCTGGGCCGCGTCCAGGTCCGCCTTGGAAACCGCCTGGTCCTCGAAAAGCTTCTTGATGCGCTGCAGGTCGTTGCCCGCCTGCACCAGTTCGGCCTGGACCGAGTTTTGGTCGCCCAGAACCTGGTTCTTCGCGGTGGCGTAATCCTGGTCGTCCAGTTGGGCCAGCACCTGGCCCATGGTAACCGGCTGGTTTTCCTTCACCAAAACCTGGGTCACCGTGCCGCCGATGCGCGGCGCCAGCATGAGGGCGTGGGCCTCCACGTAGGCGTCGTCCGTGCCCTCGTAGAGGTAGCCTTTCACCCCGAAAAAGACCGCGGCGACGGCCGCCACAGTGCCCAGGATGGGGAGGAGATTTTTCTTCTTGCCGTTGCCGGCCGGCGCGGAGGATGGTGTCGTCTTAGTCATGGGTCAACCTCTTTCCTGTCACAAGTTCTAAATTGATGATCGCGTCCAAGGCGTCCAACTGGGCCTGCACCACGCCCGCCGAAGCCCGGTACTCCTCCAACTCCGCGTCCAAAACGTCGGTGGTGGTGCGGGTGCCCGCTTTGAACCCCACCGTAGCCAGGCGGGCGCTTTCCCTGGCCTCATCCACATCCGTCAGCTTGGCCTTATAAACGGCCAGGCTCGAAACCAAGCGCCGTTTCCATTGGTCAAAATTGAAGGGCGTCTGCAGCTCGGCCGAGGCGTAGCTGTCCTTGGCTTGTTTGGCCTGCTCGTCGGCCTCGTTGGCCTTGGCCACCGATTCCCCGCCGTCCAGGATGCTCCAAGTGGCGTTGACGCCGACGAAGTAGTCCGTTTGGAAGCTGCTGTAATCCTTGTAGTCAAAACCGCTGGGGAGGTAAGCCGGGCTGTTGTACCACTGGTACTGGCCGAAAAGCGAAACCTTAGGCACCCAAAGGGAGGCGGCGGAGGCCGCGCTTTGGTCCGAGGCGGCCAGGGTTTGCATCTGCCGGGCCTTCAGCTCGGGGTTGTCCTTGTAATCGGCCCCCGAGACGTCCTGCAGGACGGCTTCCGAATTGAGCGTTGGCAGGTCCACCGGCAGGGGACGGTCGTCTTCTTTGAGCCCCATGGATTGGGCCAGGGCTTCCCGGGCCAGGACCACGTTGTCGTGGGCGGAAATCTGGTCCGACTTGGCCTCGGACAGTTGTACATCCACGCGCAACACGTCGTATTTGGTGGCCTGCCCGTTGTCCAACTGGTCCTGCACGATCTTCAGGTGGTCCTGGAGCGTCTTGACGTTCTGGTCCGCCATGTCCGAGAGGATCTTGGCACCCAGGGCGGTGTAAAACTTGAGCCGGACATCTTCCTGGAGTTGGAGCAGGGCGTAGTCGGAAAGGATCCTCCTGGCTTCGTGGCGGTTGTTGGCCGCGTCCAGTTTATGGATATTGCTGAAACCGTCGAAAAGGTCGTAACTGGCCGAGAGCGTCAAGGTGGTGTTGGGATAAATCCCTGGAATGGTGACCAGGGGGAAGGTATTGGAAAATTGGACGCTGATCTGGGTGTAATTATCGTTTGTGCTGCCGAACAGTTCATCGTTGAAGAAATGCTGGCCTTGCACCGTCACCTGGGGAAGAAATCCCTTGGAGACCGCCTCCAATTGTTCCCAACCCGCTTCTTTTTCGGCGTCCTGGGCGCCCCGGTAGACGGGGGAATTTTCCAGGGCCTCTTTTTGCGCCTGGTCCAGGGTCAGGGTGGAAGTGGGCGCCGCCACGTCCTGGGCCAAAGCCAGGGAGGCCGCCGAAACCGCCAATAGTGCCAATAACGACGCTGTTTTTCTCATCCTTCCCCTCTTTCACCTGCTTTGGTTGACGAATAATGCGCGACCACTAATTTCCTCAGGATCTGCCGGAGTTCCTTTTGTTCCTTCACCGAAAGGCATTCCAAAAATTGCTTTTCCACCGAGGAGGCCAGGTGGTGGGCCTTGGCCAGGACTTCCTTGGCCTTGGCCGTCAGGTAAACCGCGTGGGACCGCCGGTCCGTCGGGTGTTCCTTGCGCTCGACCAGCCCTTTCTTTTCCAGGTCGTCGATGATGCCGACCATGGTGGTGCGGTCCACGTAGACGCATTTGCCGATCTCATGCTGGGTGATCGAACCCCTCTCTTCCAGTACGGACAGGACCCCGTAATGCTTGGCCGCCAGTCCCAGGGGGCCCAGGCGCTCCTCATAGGCCTCCTGGATGCGCAGGGCCGACTTCTTGAGGAGGAAGCCGGTGCGGTCCAACAGGCATTCGGAAAGCCCCAGTTCAGTTTCGCGGGTTTCCTCGGGTTTCTTGTCCAATTTCTTGAGGGCCATGAAAATCCTTCAAATCCTGAATATCACCTACGATGATAATCAGTAATACTGATTATCAGGACCTATGTCAATACCCCTTCGATCTTTTTTTCGAAAATTCACCTTCCCGAAACAGGCCTTCAAGAAGGCGACGGAGGAGGTGCGGAAAACCGGACAGGTTTTCCGCACCCTGGGGAAAAAACGGCCTTCAAATCGATTTTGGGGCCTACCGTCCATACCCCACCAGGGGCGACCGGCGCAGCCACTGGTTCTCCGTAAGTTGCCGGACCATGAAGGCCGCCAGGTCCTCATAGGTCATGGAGGACTTCAAACCGGCGGGGTCCAGGGAAGACTTTACGCCGCCACGGGCCGGGGAAGCCAGGAGGCGGCCCGGCCTGACGTTCACGAATTCCAGGGAACTGGACAAAAGATGGGCCTCGCCCCTTTCCTTGTCCTCGAAGATGCCCTTGAGCATCAGGGGGAGGATGAGCGCCCGGAAGAAGAAGGGTGCCTTCGTTCGGCTGTCCCCGCAGCCCCAGGCCGAAAGGTTGACGATGCGTTTGACGCCGTGTTTTTGCATCGACGCCACGACATTGCGCAGGCTCTTCTCCTGCAGGTCGGTCTTGCCCAGGGAACGGGGGCCGATGGCGCAGAAAACCGCTTCCTGTCCTTCCATGGCCCGGTCCAGGGCCAGGGGGTCCCGGGCGTCGCCCTGGAAGACCCTCAAGCCCCGGCCCTCGTGGGCCAGGGCGGTGGGGTTGCGGGCGAAGGCCGTCACTTCATGGCCCCCGTCCAAAAGGCGCTTCAGGGCCAGGCGGCCCGCACGGCCCGTCGATCCGATGACGAGTACTTTCATGGTCGCCTCCGGTTAATTTTTAACGGGTGGTTGGATTGCGGGGGCGGATTGGGGGGCCGGGTAGGGGTAGCCATAGTAACCCGGGTAGCCGCCGCAATAGGGCCGGTGCCACAGGTGGAAGAGGCCGAAGATCACCGCGGCCAGGACCAGGCCTTTAAAAAGCCCGAAACCCCCGCAACGGTAACCATGGCAGCCGTAGCCGTGCCAGCCTCCGCGCCAGGGGCTTCCCCAGCCGCCGGGGCCGCGCATGCCGCCGAAATGCTCCTTGAAGAATTCCTTTCGGGTTTCCATGCGGAGTTTCTCCTCCGCGATGATGCGCTCTTTATCTTGTTCGTTCAATTCCATGATGTTTCTCCTTTACGTCGAATATCGGGAAGGGTACTTCCCTCGATTTCAACAATAAGGAGAAGGAGGCGGGAAAGCTTTTCAACGCTGTTTCACTTTGTAACAAGCTGTAACGGCCGGGGTCTTACTCGGACTTGCGTTTCAAGTCCTCAAGCTTGGGGGGTGGGTCCAGGGTCAGGGCGCCCGAGGGGCACATGATGACCTGGTTGCGGATCTCAATGGTCCCGGCCGCCTGGGGGTCCACCCAGGGCCGCCGGGAAGGGTCGAAGACCTTGGGAAGCCCGGCCGCGCAAAGGCCCGAGTGGATGCAAAGGTGCGGCTGCCAGATGACGGTGATTTCGCCGTTGGAATAGCGCTTGCTGATTTTTCGTTTAATTTCCACGGGGACCTCCCCAGCGAAGTGGATTCATCTTAGGGGGAATAGGTGGGGAAATCCAATGGGTGGCTTTTAACCGGCTGCCCCGGCCTTTTCATTGCGCTTGGCTTCCAATTCTTCCCATCTTTTATAAAGAGTTTCGACTTTGGCCTGGGCGGAGTTGACGGTCTTTTGACCCTCCAGCAGCTTGCCCACATCGGCGGCGATGGAAGGGTCTTCCAGTTTCGCTTGGGCGGCCTTGAGTTCCTCCTCAGCCGCGTGAACGGCGGCTTCCATCCCTTCGAGTTCTTTTTGTTCTTTGGAGGACAGCGCCTTTTTAGGCTTCTCCGGGGCGGCGGCCTTCACCGGCTCCAACGGCTTTCCCTTGGTTTTTTCCCTCTCGCGCTGGTCGGCCCGGTCATCCTCCCATTGGGCCAGGTCGGCGAAAAACCCGGCATGGCCCCGGCCGTCCAGGGCTAAAATCTGCCGGCTGACGCGGTCCAGCAGGTAACGGTCGTGGGTCACCAGCACCAGCGCCCCCGGGAATTCGGCCAGGCTCTGCTCCAGCACCTCCAACGAGGGGATATCCAGGTCGTTCGTCGGCTCGTCCAAAAGGAGCAGGTCGGCGGGTTTGAGCATGAGCCGGGCGATGAGGACCCGGGACTGTTCCCCGCCGGAAAAACGGCTCAGGGGCCGGTCCAACTGGTCGGCGTTGAAAAGGAACCGTGGCCCAGCTGGCCACATGGATGGGCTTTTCCTTGTAAAAAACATAGTCGCCCTTCTCGCAAAGGGCCTGCCGCAGGGTCTGGCCCAAGTCCAATTGGTCCCGGTGCTGGTCGAAGGTCACCACCCGCAGCTTGTCCGCCTGCTTGAGCTCACCTGAATCGGGCTTCAGCTCACCGGCAAGGATCTTGAGCAGGGTGCTCTTCCCGCTCCCGTTTTCGCCGAGCAACCCCA
>JAJPJW010000208.1 GCA_021324075.1 Pseudomonadota bacterium
CTACCGGCACGCCCACCGATACGCAAACAGCCACGGCCAGCTCAACGCCCAGTGGAACCCCGACGGATACGCCGACCCCTACCATCACCCGGACGCCCACTGCCACGCAAAGCTTGACCCCGACACAAACCGCCACTGTTACCGCGACCTTGACGCCGACGGCGACCCCGACCGGTACGCCCACCGATACCGTTACGTTTACTTCCACCGGAACGCCGGCTAATACGGCGACGGGCACGGCCACTTCCACTCCCAGCGCGACGCCGACGTATACGGCTACCGCCACGGTTACGGAGACTCCCACGGATACGCAAATCCAGACCCCGACGGCAACGGCCACTGACACGGCGACTTTGACCCCGACAGCGACCCAAACCGGGACTCCTACGGATACCGCCACCCAAACCTTGACCAGCACCCCGACGGATACGGTGGCATCCACGCCGACCTTGACGCCAACCAACACGGCAACCGCGACGGCCTCCCTTACCCCCACCCAAACCCCCAGTTCCACGCCGTCGGCCACCCCGACCTTGACGGCCAGTCTGACCAGCACCCGTACTCCCACCCAAACCCCGACGGATTCGGCGACACCGACGGCGTCCCGCACCGCCACCGCTACGCCATCCTCCACACCCAGTCCGACACCACCCTCTACAGCGACGTCGAGTCCCACCTCGACTGTCACCGGTACGCCCAGCCAGACCCCCACCCCCACGATTACGGACACGCCCACCCTGACCGATACCCCCACCGTCAGCCCCACGCCTTCGGCTTCGGGCACGCCCACGGTGGCTATTTCCCTGGCCCTGGGCGCCAACCGGTTCAATGATCTTTCGGACCCGCCCCTGAGGGTGGATTACTGGGTCCTCAATGGCGGCACGGTGGAAGTGCGGGTCTATAACGTGGCGGATGTGGCGGTGCGCCACCTCTCCTCGGCCACGATGGCGCCGGGAGCCTATACGCTTTACTGGGACGGGAAGGACGACACGGGGGCGCCGATGGCTTCGGGGCTTTACCTGATTGCGGTGACCGAGCCGGGCCGGGTGGACATCAAGAAAGTGCTGGTACTGAAACAATGATGAAAACCGGTCCGCGGTCCACAGTCCGCAGCCCACAGGTAGAGGCCGTTTGGAAACCTTGGTATCCGGCCTTTTTTACTTTTGCACTTTTTTACTTTTGCACCTTTCCGGCTTTTGCCGTGCCCTTGACCACCGGCGCCGATTTCCTCCTGATGACTACGGGGGCCCGGCCCGACGGCATGGGCCAGGCCTTCAGCGCGGTGGCCGACGACATCAACACCCTGTCCTTCAATCCCGCGGGGCTGGGCAACATCCGGTCCGCCCAGGTGGGTTACGGTTACGAAAACTTCGTGGCGGGCGTCCAGTACGACTTCATCGGCCTGGCCCTGCCCGTGGGGAACGCCGGGGTGCTGGGGCTCGGCTATATCGACATGGGCACGGCGCCCTTCAACAGCACCGCCAATCCCTCCACGCCCGCGGTTTCGGCGGAGGACCGGGCCTTCATCGCCGGATGGGGAAGGTCCTTTTACGATTTCCACGTGGGCATCGCGGGCAAATACATCCAGCGCCAGTTGGACACGGTCCAGGGCAACGGCTGGGGCGTGGACCTGGGCTTAAGGTACCGACCGGCCCCCAATTGGACCCTGGCGGCCAGCCTGATGAACCTTGGGCCCGGCGTCCAGCTTTCCTCCCTGGAGCCGCTGCCCACCTTGGTGAACGCCGGATTGGCCTGGACGGCCGTGGAGCAGCCCTTCCACAGCCTCACCTTCGCCGGCAACGGGACCTTCAACCTCGCCACCAACACCCAGCAGTTCGGGGTGGGGGCCGAATACTGGTACCAGGACGCCTTCGCCTTGCGGGCGGGCTATGTGCTCAATTCGCTGGACCTGGGAGGGGACTTCAACCCCGACGGGTTCTCGGCGGGCGCGGGCTTCAAGCTGTCCTTCGTTGAACTGGATTACGCCTTCCAACCCCTCAACACCATCGGCATGGTGCACCGTTTTTCGGGAATGCTCCGCTGGGACGGACCCTTCGCCGGGGATGGAGAGCCGAACCCGCCCAAATACGTGAACGTCAGGCCCACGGCCCGGGCCCTGGAGATACGCTGGGACAAGGCCCTGGGGCCGGTGAAAGCCTATGAGGTGATGATCCAGCCGCTGGACGGCGGTGAAATGTTCCTTTCCGATCCGGTGGTCAACCCGATCTATTATTTCGAGAAATTCAAACCCGGCGTCCTTTACAAAATCTCGGTCAAGACCATCGGGCCGGGGGGAAACCGGAGCTTTCCTTCCAACGAAGCTTACACGGCCGCTCCTAACGAACAGCAAATGGCCCGGTTGACGGGGGACAAGGAGGCTTCCACCGGCCAGGGAGTCACGGGCAAGGTGGATGGGGTGGGGCTCCAACTTTCCTGGCCGAAAACGGACGGGGCGGTGGGAGGCTACAATGTTTACCGGAAGTCGCCCGGCGGGGAAGTGGTGAAGCTGACGCAGGATCCCAAGCAGGCCAGCCAGGTCTGGTTGACCGACGTTTCGGGCCTCCAAGGCTGGGAATGGATCGTGACGGCGGTGGGGGAGAAGGGCAAGGAGAGGACCCTCGGGTCTTTTCACTGGTACCCGGGCAGCGCGGAAACGGACCGTATATTGGAGAAGCCCGTCCAGCGGCTGACCGCCAGCCCCCAGAAGGACCGGGTGCTTTACCTGGATTGGGACAGCGTCCCCCAGGCCTCGGGTTACGTCATTTTGTTTTCACACAGCAATGACGACATCTACGAGGTGTTCCGGGATCTGAACCAGACCAAGCCCAGCCTCCTCCTGCAAATCGGCGGCAAGCACGAGGTTTATCATTTCCTCGTGGTCCCCAAGGATGCCAAGGGCCATTGGCTTAAAAGGTCCAAGGAGGCCGTCGCGGACTTGTGGAATTTAGCGCCCCCCAATTCCCCCCACCCTTTGAAACCCATCCGGTGATCGGCCTTTTCCCACAGGCCGAAAGCCTGGGAAATTGACCCTTTTCCGGCCTTCCCAAGGTAAAAGAGCCGCCAATTTTTGTGGAATTTCGCCCGGCCACCGGGTCCCCAGCCAATGGTATTGTTCAGGTTTGGGGGAGGTGCTAGGATGATGCCATGTCGCATAGCCGGAAATACTTCACCCTTACCCTACTGATTTCGGGCTTTCTCGCCGCTCCGGCTTTGGCCAACAACCGGGGCGAACAGTTCAGCTTGAGCCTTGACGCCCTGGGCCAGGGCATCTTCTACAACACACCCACCAATACCACCAGTTACGGCGGCTTCGGCGGGCAGGCCTTCATCGACTGGCGCCCTTACCGGGTCATCTCCTTCGGCCTCGGTGGGCAGTACGCTTATTACCCCCTGACTTCCACTTTCCAGCTGACCTCCTTCGATTTGGGCGGCCGCATCTTCCCGTCCGGCGCGCATTTTTCCAACGGCGAACTTTACCTGCAGGGCGGCGTGGGCCTCCAGCTCCTCATCAACCCCGGCAACTACCCGGGCCACTACCACGGCTATGCGGGCCTGGGCTGGCGCCAGTTTTTGGAACCCACCATGGCCCTGGACCTGGGGGCCCAGTACGACTTTTTCTCGCCCATCGGCCTGCCCTTGAACGGCGCTTCGGCCAAGTTGGGGCTGACTTTCATCTTTGGAAGGGACGATTGGTCCGAGCCCAAGGCGGCCCACATGATGCGGCCCCGCACCCTGAACATCGGGGCGGACTGGGCCGGGCCCCCGACCTTCGTTTACGATGGGAAGACGGACCTGCGTTCGGTGGCTTTCCAGGTTTACGGCGACGAGGGGCTTTATCCCCTGATCGTGAACGCCAACAAGGACCTGCTGGCGAAGGAAGGCTTGAGGGCCGGCATTACCCTGAGGATCCCGCCGCCGCCCAAGACCGCCGTCGAGGTCGATAACATGGAGGATATGGCCTTCAGCAACCCCCATTACATCGAATGGGAACAAAAGAGCGAAGGCCTCTTCCCCCAGCCCTTCAATCCCAGCGTCTCCAGCTACCGGTGGAAGGAATCGGACAACCTTCCCGCCCTGGCCCAAAGGCTTTATGGCGACGAGGACATGTATCCCCTGATCGTGGACGCCAACGAAGAACGGCTGATCCTCCCCAACAACCTGGTGGCGGGCAAGGTCCTCAAAATCCCCCAATTGCCCTCGACAGATAAACAAGACACGGTCCGAGACGAAGCCCTCAATGACCCCCATTACATCTGGTGGCGCAATGTCAGCCGCGAAGAGGGACAGCCTAAAGACTCCTCGCGCATCGAGTCCGACAACGAGTAAGCCGGTGCCGGCCGCCGGTCCGCCCACCCCGGGCGTTTTCCCTGTAACATCCTTCTTCCCCCTAACTATTTAAAGGCGTCCCTTCGCGGGGCAGGAGCCATATCCCTTGAGAAATAAGTCCATCGCCTTCCTGGTTCTTTTGCTGGCCGCGGTTTGGGTCCCGGGGGCCTCTGCGGACGAAAACGACCAGCAATGGAGCGTCAACCTGGACCTTTTGGGGCTGGGGGCCTTCGCCCCGAAAGGCGGGGCGTCGCTTGCCGGCGGGGCCGGCGTGGCGGCCTTCGGGGACTGGCGTCCCATTCCTTTCCTGGCCCTGGGCACGGGTTTGGATTTCACGGGTTATCCCGGAGGAAGCTGGGTGACTTCTTCCTGGAGTTTGGGTGCCCGCCTTTTCCCCCTGCCCATGGAAAAGGGCGGGGAATGGTATTTCCAGGGAACCTCGGGGTTGAGCCTGGCCACCCAGACGCTCAAGGGCGAATGGCCGGGTAATTTTCACGGCACGGCGGGCGTCGGGTACCGGTTGTTCCAAGGCTCCTCCAGCGCGCTGGACCTGGGGCTCCAGTACGACTTCTTCAGCCCGGTGCACGTGCCCTTGCAGGCCCTGGGCCTTAAGGTGGGCTGGACCTGGCTTTTCGGGAAAGTTCCCACGCCGCCCCCGGCCGTCTTCACCCCGCCCATCTATTCTTCCCCCGGGGCGTCCGGATCCGCGCCCACTCCGGGGACGGACGGCAGTTCGCCGGTAACTGTGCAAAAAGGGGAGAAGGGGCCGGATTCGGACCAGTGAGGGCTGCCGGAGAAGGCATTGAAAACAAGGATTTTTCAAACAATTCATCCCAATATTGGGTTTAAGCGATAAAATAACTAGCCATGAACGCCTTGTTGAACGCCCTCCATCACCTACCGCGCTTGCTCGCCGGTTTATTGGCTTTCATGCTTGCCGTCCCCCCAACCCTTTGCCTGGCCGATTCCTCCACGCCCGCTTCTTCCACCAAGGACGAAAACAACTATCCCAAACTGGTCATTGGGCCGGGTGACTTGCTCCTCATCCAGGTCTACGGGGAAAATGCGACGGCCATGAGTTCCGCCTCTTTGGGCGGCAACAACCAGCTTCCCACCAATTACCAAGTGGATTCGGACGGGGAGGTGGTCTTTCCCTTCCTGGGCCGGGTAAAACTGGGCGGATTGACCCCCGTGCAGGCCAGCGAAAAGATCGCCGGATTGCTTTCCAAGCCCCGCAAGGTGACGGTCCTCATCCAGGTGTCCAACACCTATTGGGTGTCGGTCCTGGGCAACGTCAGCAAGCCGGGGAAGTACCAGATCATGGGGCGGCCCACGGTTCTTTCAGCCCTGGCGGACGCAGGGGGACCCTTGCCGGGGTCCGATTTGGGAGGAACGATTTTGCTGCACGATAACCTGAAGAAGAAGGTCAACTTGAACGAATATCTTTCGGGGGAAGGTGAGATCCAGGCCGAACCCTATCTTTACCCCGGGGATACGCTGATGATCCAAAAAAGCCCCTGGCCGGACCTGGGCGAATTGGCCATCGTGGCCTCCATCCTGGCCAGCGGGGCTGTCATCACAGTTGAACTTAGCAATCTCCACCACTGAGGCGTTGAAATGGCAGAACTGACTGAAATTCCACAAAATGGCGCAGGGGATTCCTCCCAGGATGATTTGAACCTTAGTGAAATCCTCCGTGTGGCCATGTCCCACGCCAAGTTTATCGGTACCACCATGGCGTTTTTCCTGGTCGTGGCCCTGCTTTACGCCTTCTTCTGGCCCAAAACCTATGAAGCCGTCACTACCGTCAAGGTGCCGGATGCCTCCCAAACCGCCCAGGGCATGCTCCGCCAACTGGTGCCCACCGGCAGCGGCGATCCGGTGGAAACCTACGTGCAGATCAGCAAGTCCGAAACCGTCGCATCGGGGGTGTCCAAAGCCCTCACCCTCGCCTCTCGTCCTGAATACGCGGGTTTAACCGAGCAAGACCTGGAGCAAAGGTTGCTGAAAACCGTTTCCGTTTCCAATGTGCTGAAGACCAACATCATCTCCGTCACCGCCCGCTCACGCGACCCGAAACTGGCCGCTGACCTGGCCAATGCCTGGGCCCAGGCCTTTATCCAGGTTAATTTGGACCTTTCCCACAAGGGCGCCGAATCCAAAAGGGAATTTCTGGAAAACCAGGCGAAGGAGATGCGGGAAAGGCTGGCCAATCCCGATCTGCGCCTCAACGACGAATCCAAAGCCGACGAACTCATTTACGCCCAGCTCTTGCAAGACCTTCAACAAGCGGATATTGAAGCCAAGGTGAATGATGCAGGCATCGTGGTGGTGGATGAGGCGGCCACGCCGGAAAAGGCCGTCAGCCCCAAGAAATTTCGTTCCCTGTTGCTGTCCCTGCTCCTGGGCCTGATCGTCGGTCTTCAAGGGGCTTTTCTCCTGGAAAAAATGCAGGACCGCGTGAAGGACGAGGAAGTGTTAAGCAAGGTGACGGGCCTTCCCAATTTTGCAGTGGTGCCCGACTTCCGGCAGGATTATCCCGAAGGCCTTGCTTCTTCTAGTTCGACCGAGAGATTCAGCCCGAAGTTTCTCATCCATAACCCGGTGTTCGAGCACGCCTATTACCGCGAAAGCTTCAAGGTGTTGCGCACCAACCTCACCTTTGCCCGGGCCGACAAGCCCTTAAAAGCCATGGCTGTGCTTTCCCCCGGCCAGGAAGAAGGGAAAACCTTGATCAACGCCAACCTGGCTATCTCCTTGGCCCAGGGTGGCAAGAAGACCCTTCTTATCGACACAGACCTGCGCAAATCGTCGGTGCGCAAAATCTTTGGCCTGGAAAACGGCATGGAAACGGGACTGCCCCTGGCCCTGACCGGCCAGAAGCCCTGGCGCGAGATGGTGCGACCCTCGGGCGTGGAAAACCTTGACCTCCTGCCCAACACTGTGGTTCCGCCCAATCCGGCGGAGCTTTTAGGCAGCGAAACCATGAAGAAGCTCATTGGGGAAGTGAAGGCCGCCTATGATTTCGTGGTCTTCGATGGCGCGCCCGTATTGGCCGTGACCGACTCAGTGGTGCTTTCCACCCTCCTGGACGGCGTGGTCTTGATGGCTTGCTTCAACCAGACCCGATCCTCCAACATCCGGCGGTCGCTGGAACAATTGCGCCGAGTCGGGGCAAATGTGGTGGGCACGGCCCTTAATTACGTCCCCACCAAGAAGGGCCTCTACGGCTACGGTTATGGCTATGGTTACGGCTATGGTAACTACAAGTACCACGAGGATAAGGAAGCGGCGAAGAAGTGAAAGTATTCCACCTCCAATTTGTTTTCCTTGGCGCCTTGGTCCTCTCCCTGGTTCTGACGCCCCTCTTCCGCAGTCTGGCCCTGCGCCTCCACATCGTGGACAGGCCCGGCCATCGCAAGACCCACAAGACACCCGTCTCCTATCTAGGGGGGGCGGCGCTTCTTCTTTCATTTCTACTGGCTTTCGGACTTACACTTTGGGTTTCCAATGGTTTGGAATCCACTTTAAGCCTGCGGGGCTATATGAAGTCCTTCCTGATCCTGGGCTGCACCCTGGGGGTGGCCCTCGTCGGCTTGCTGGACGACGTCCGGAACCTTTCGGCTAGGTACAAGTTCATGGGCCAGGCGGTTTTCGCCCTGGCCTTCACTTTTTTCGGTTTTCAGTTCCAGGTTTTGCACCTGCCGGGCTTGCCGCCGGTCAGCTTAGGGCTCCTCAGCGTGCCGGTCACGGCCTTCTGGATCCTTTCGGTGGTCAACGGCTTCAACATGATTGACGGCGTGGACGGCTTGGCGGTTTCGGTGGGATCGGTTTCATTGGTACTCCTGGCCGTGGCCAGTGCCTATGTTGAGAACGGGTTGGAAATGCTATTGGCCCTGGGCGCTTTGGGAGCCTTGATGGGTTTCCTGCCCTTCAACTGGAAACCCGCCACCATCTACCTCGGCGACGCCGGATCGGGGGCCGTCGGCATGTTCGTGGCCTGCTCCCTGGTCGCCTTAGGTCAATCTTACGGAACAACCCCTCGCATGACCCCGCCCTCTTGGGGCCAACCCTTTTTTTACCAGATCGTTATTGTGACCCTTTTAGTGTCCTACCCGGCCATGGAGATCCTGCTCTCCGTCACCCGCAGGCTTCTTCGGGGCCGACCCGTTTGGCGGGCGGACAAGGGCCATATCCACCACCGGCTCCTCAACCTGGGATGGCAACCCCAAGGCATTTGCGTGGCCGCGGTGGGGTTTACCCTACTCCCCGGCCTGGCTGCCCTGACGACCCTGGCCCATTACCACGGTTGGGCCGCCTTGGTTCTCGTCCTCTTTGGCCTCATCATCGGTTTCGGCCTTTCGGCCCTGGGCTTTCTCGATTTTCTTAAGCCCAACCTCATCGACCGCCTGAGGCCCCATTACCAGATTGCTCACCATTTCATTGCCATGCAAAAGGTCAAACTGACCCTGGCCGGAAGCCGGGAAGAGGTTTTGGCACTGGTGGATCAGGCCTGCCACGAGATGGGGGTTAAAGGCTACCGCCTGATCGTCATGTCCGATGAGCACCAGCGGGGGGGGCTCGACTACACCCACGACTTTGATCCGACCCGCATTTCCACACTGGACGCCAGCCAAAAGGGGCCCGTGGATAGGGTGCAATTACACGGGGGCATGGGCGGGGCGGAATGGATGTTTGAACCCCAGGCAGCCGAGGGAGAATTGGACGTGGAGTACCGTGTGCTTTTAAGTGAATTCATGAGGGAAGCATTGGAAAAAACGGTCCAACTCGGCAGGCACCAGGTAACTCTAGAGCTGCCCAGCGTGATAGCTTTCCCCCAGCGCCATATCAGCGGACATCACTTGCGCAAACGTAGCCACCACGAAAAGACCAGTTGATCAACCAAGAATTAGTTAAACCTTAATGAGAATTTTTTCGGTTTCATTTCGAAATTTTTTTGAATTGCAAGGCAAATAGTGAAACGACAGCAGCTTTCTGATTCTTTAAAAAGGGATTCTAATGTCTGACCCGATACAGATGTATCTTGATCTGATGAAGAAAACCCTAACTTTCTATCTTTGGCCGGAACCGCCACACCCACTTGAATCCACTTTTTACCGAAGGCCCCAAATCAGCCGCGTTATTTTGACTAGTATCGCTAAGGTTTTGAAAAAGTTCCGCCTTCGCTTGATGTTGGATAGGCCATTTACCCAGGAACAACGAGAAAATGGACTGGTGTGGCCTGGTTACGCCGATACCATGATCGGGCTTAAACGGTTGGACAATCTCCAATATTGTGCCGAGACTGCAATTCGGGAGGGCGTTCCGGGAGATTTTATTGAAACGGGTGTTTGGCGTGGAGGCGCATGTATTTTTATGCGTGCGATATTAAAGGCACATGGTGTTACGAACAGGAAAGTATTTGTGGCCGATTCCTTTGAGGGGTTACCCAAGCCAGACGAGGAAAAATATCCTGCGGACAAAGGGGATCGCCATCACACTCACACCGTTTTGGCGATTTCTCAAAAAGAGGTTGAAACAAATTTTTCTAAGTATGACTTATTAGACCATCAGGTCGTTTTTTTAAAAGGTTGGTTTAAGGACACGCTTCCTTCCGCGCCTATTGAAAAGTTGGCTGTTCTCCGGTTGGATGGAGATATGTATGGATCAACAATCGAAGTTCTTGACAACCTTTATCCTAAATTGTCCAAGGGCGGTTTTTGTATTATCGATGATTACGCGCTTAAAGGGTGCCGTCAGGCAGTAGATGATTATAGAAAAAATCATGGAATTGACTCTCCTTTGAATGAGGTGGATTGGAGCGGGCGGTGGTGGCGGAAAGGGTAATACGGGGCGATAAAAGATTCTTTCAGCTTACTTGCGAAACTTTGTCAGGAGCAAAATGATTCAAGGCCTCAACCGCATCATCATTTCCAACTCGCATGTTGAAAACTTGCTGAATCGCATAAAAAAATCACCCATAGGTTATCGCCTGGCTCATGGGGCGTTTTGGGCGGTTTTTGGCGCCGCAATTTCCCGATTGATCCAACTTGCCGCTTCCGTTGTCGTCGCGCGCTTAGTGGGAAAAGACCATTACGGTGAATTGGGAATTGTACAGGGAACAGTTGGAATGTTTGGAATGTTTGCGGGTTTTGGTATGGGGCTGGCTGCGACTAAATATATCGCCGAATTCCGCAATAAAAATCAGAATAAAGCTGGAAATATTATTTCTGTTTCGTTTCTTGGATCCTTGTTGGCCTCTCTTTTTTTTGCAGTTCTTTTACTGTTGCTTTCGCCCTGGCTTGCGGTTCACAGCTTAAATAATCCTTCGCTTGTAGGTCTTCTTAGGATCAGCTCTCTTTTATTATTTTTGAACGCCATGAATTCAACCTGCATTGGAATGCTCTCCGGCTTTGAAGCTTTCAAAGCAATATCGAATATAAATTGGATTTCGGGAATTTTTACTTTTCCCTTGTGTGTTGTCATGACCTGTTGGTGGGGCATTAATGGAGCCGTTATTGGAATGATTATCGGAGGTGTATTCAATTATTGGCTGAATGTAACCGGCCTTCGGAAAGAGACGGCAAGATTTAAGATTCCATTCCGATTTTGGCCTCGTAAACCGGATTGGGGAATTTTTTGGAAATTCAACGTTCCATCAGTCTTATCTGGCGCAATCTTAAGTCCGACTAATTGGATTTGCGGAGTGATGTTGGTGAACACGGTGAATGGTTATTCGGAAATGGGGGCATATAGTGCAACGAACCAATGGTTTGCGGCCCTAATGTTTCTTCCCACCTTGCTTGGCCAAGCATCTTTGCCTGTGATGTCCGAGAGAATCTCATCTAAAAACATAAACCAGATAAAAAAAATATTGAAAATATCCATGGTAATTAATTTGGTATTGGTAACTCCGCTACTTTTGTTGAGCTTTATTAGTCCACTCATAATGGGCCTATATGGAAAGGGTTTTTCAGAAAAATGGCTTACTCTGGTTTTTACCTTGTTCACTGCTTGGGTTGTGGCGATTTTGACACCCATAGGACAACTCATAACTGCGATAGGGAATTTTTGGCCTCTTTTTATAATGAATATTGCTTGGGCGATAGTATTTATAGCATTTTCTCGATTGTGGCTCATTCATGGATCGGAAGGATTGGCAGGAGCGCGACTTTTCGCTTACCTATGCCATTCTATTTGGGTTTTTGTTTACCTGTTTAGAATGAAAATTTGGAAGTTTGGGAAACATGGGATCTAAAACCAAAGATAATATAAGTGTCTTAATTCTAAATTGGCTGAATTGGGAAGACACGATAAGGGCAATCGATTCGGTTATGGAGAGTCGAGGGGTAAAATATAATTTGGTTGTAATCGAAAACGGATCGGGAAACGACTCGGCCCGCAAAATTCGGGGTCATCTACAAAGATCAACTGGACGGAACAGTCGGGAAATCAGTGATTTTAACTACAAGTTTCCTGGCCAAGAAACAAAAGGGAAAGTTGAAAAAATAGGTTCTGCTTCATTGATTATCTGTGAAAAAAACTATGGATTTTCAGGTGGATGCAACGTCGGAATCCATTACATCCTTTCAAAAAAAATCACAGGGATTTTTCTCTTGAATAGCGATGCCCTCATAGAAAGTCATACATTGAAAGAAATCACCTCAATGCCCCCACAAAAAAAAGATGAAATAGTTGGGTGCAGGGTATTCGACATAAAAGATGGTAAAGAAATACTATGGAGTGACAGTTGGACATCAGTGTTTTTTGGAATTAAAGAAGGCAAAAAAAAAGAACCAATCCCGAGATATTGGGCGGTTGATAGAGTGAATGGTAGCGCAATGTATATTTCCGGACCGGTGTTGAAAAAAAGATTCAGAGATAAAAAATTTTATTTTGATCCCCGGTATTTTTTATATTGCGAGGAAACGGATCTTTGCTTTTATGCAACTCGGAAATTAAATAATAAATGTTGGGTCCTAAGGGATGGCAGGGCTTTTCACCACATTTCCAAAAGTCTGGGTGGAAGAGGTAACGCAAGAACAGCCTATTACTTAACCAGGAATTCATTTCTACTGGCTAAAGTCTGGCTGTCAAAACCGATGTTTTCCCTGTTTTGTATTCATCGATTAATCTGGATAACCTATCTAACACTGGGCCGATTGATAAAGCGGGGGATAATTAGGATACCGGTTATCAAAGCGGAATGGCTTGGGGTTAAAGATGCCTTCACCAATCGATTCGGTGAAAAAACATTTAACACATGACTGTCTGTTATTTTCTAAAAGTCGAATCAAATCCAAGGGACGGGTTCGCTCAGAAGAATGAATCAAAACATCATCAAAGCAATTTCGTTATTGTTCTTCCCTGTTTTGTTAATTTTGGGGGTATGTTTGACGAAATCGTTTTCAAGCACCTATTTATGGTGTGTTGTTCTTTGCTTGGTGTTTTATCGGCTTATCGTATCTTCGCTAAAATTGCCCTTAATTTATTCGGCCCCGACGTGGATATTGCTGGGGCTGTTTTCACTTGGCTATTTTTCTAAGTTTTTTTTAATCCCCCTTTTGCCAGACAATTTAATCGATTTGCTTGGATTCAAATTTGCCGATCTGTCCGCAGACAATGAGCTGGTTCAAAATTCATTTTTATTAACGACGGCCGGTTTTTGTGTTTTTTGCACTACAACAGTGGTGTGGCCGAAGATTGCCGGGAATAAACAGTTGAACACGGCTCATTTCCCGGTGGAGAATCAAAACGAGACAAAAAATAAATATTTATATTTTTTCGTTCTAATGTTTTTGTGCTGCATAGTGACCGGTTATTTTCAGTTTATTTATAAAATTGGAGTAATGGGCCGGCAATTTGAAGGGCTGCCGTACAGGTTGGGGGGAATTGTTTTTTATATGCGGACCGGGGTGCTGCCTTATCTCTTGACGATTTTGATTTATGTAAGTGAAAAGGCCAAAGTGAAAAAATTCCGGCTGGCTTTTTTGATTCTGCTGATTTTACATGCATTATCCCAAAGTCTTTTAACTTCCAGTCGGAGTCAGGTTTTGTTGATGTTGCTCCCATTGTTTTTTATCTATTCCTTCGAAAAAAGGATAAATAGAAAGTTCTTCATCTCTGCGCTTTTCATACTTTTATTCACGGTTATTAGTGCCTCACTATTTACCTATCTGCGGTATTACTATATTGATTATGGCTATTCAAATATTATCAATGCGGTTTCGAGTTACAACGACCAAAATGATTTCAATTCTAAGTTAATTGGGGGAACCCTTTTTTTGTTCGGAAGAATTACAGGTTTTGATGGAGTTTTGCTCTCGTTAACGGTCCCGCCCCCTGAGATTTCACTATCTCGTGTTATATCTTTGCTTTTTAGCGAGCCGTCCCTTTCTGAGTACTACACTCACGATGTTGCCGGCGTAAGGAATGCTGGCGTGGGATTTTCACCAGGTTTGATAGGAGGACTTTATCTTTTATCGGGATACCCCGGCGTATTAGTTGGCATTCCTTTGTGGATCATCCTTTGGGCAAAATTTTGGAGTTTTTTTACTTCTTCACGTTACAAGAGTTCCTTGGTAATGATTTCCTATTTGGCTTTTTTTTATTTTTTGCAATCCCAGGAAGGGACGTTCGACGCATTCCTGAAGATGATAGCGGTTCTTCTTTTTTCGTTTTACGTGGGCGAGGTATTAACAAACTATCTCGTGAAAAAAAGCCCGGGGAAACATCTGTGAAAATTTTGTTTTTGTTTCAAGATTTTCCCTTCCCGCCAAACAACGGCATAAGAATAACTTTATTTAACATCCTAAAAAATGCCATTAAAAAAAGTAAGTGTGATGTTCTTTGTTTTGGAGAACCAAGCGAAAATGATTTGAAGGGTTTTAAGGCGGAATTTCCAAAAGTCGAGTTAATTCAAATATTTTCGCCCAATAAGGGACTAGGCCTTCGCCTTCGTCAATTGCTTTCAATGTTCACCAACTCAATTCCATCCGTCGAAAGATTTAAGAATAAGAATTATTTGAAAAGGTTGGACGATGTCTTAGGGGAAAATGAATACGATTTGATCCATTTTGATCTTTTGAATCTTGCACCCTATAGGATCGCAACCGGCAATATCCCGACAATACTTTCTGCAAATGATGCAATTTCACTTTATTACCGCAAAATGAGCAGTGGGACTAACAATGCATTTAAAAAAAATTATTACGATTTTTTGGCCTCGAAAATAGCTCGTTTTGAAAAATATTGGTACCCAAAATTTGACCAGGTGCGGGTTGTTTCGGACCTGGATAAAAGTTACTACCGTGAACAATTGGGGTTAAGGAATATTATGACCGTCCACATTACCGTCGAACCTTCCCGGTTTGTAGCCAGCAATAAACCATTAAAACGAGAAAAAACCTTCAATATATTTACTTCGGGCGCAATGCATTTGCCTTACATAAAAAGACCGATTTTGGAATTTGCAAATACTCATTGGCCGAAAATTCACGCACGGTTTCCGGATACAGCAATGACTATCGTTGGCCGGCATGGAAATGAAAATATAAAAAAAACATTGGAGAAAATAAAAGGCATAAAGTTTTTCAGATTTCTCGCGAATTACCACGAGGTTTTGAAAAACTCTCAGTTAGTGTTGATGTTTGACCGTGGCGGAGTGGGGATGAAAAACAGAACAATAGAGGCTTTCTCCACGTCGAAAATAGTGCTTGGATATCCTGAGGCTTATTTGGGTATTGAAATTGAAAATATGAAAAACTGTATTGTTGCAAATAACGCAGAGGAGTTTGATGAAAGCTTAATTTATGCAATTGAAAACTATAAAAAATTAAAACCAATGGGTGCTTCAGCCAAAAACCTAATCTCCGGGAAATATTCCTGGATCAACGCCGAAAAAGAATGGAATTCTTTATATGCAAAGGCTTTACGGACTCAACATTCCAGGGGCTCAATTGAGGAAATCTCTTTTGGAAAATAAGAATATTCCCAACCTTTTCATATTAGGGGCTCCCAAAAGCGGGACGACTGCGTTAAGTGAGTACCTAAGGAATCATCCAAACATATTTTTTAGTCGGATAAAGGAACCGCATTACTTTAACTTTGACGCGAAAAAAGGGTATGAAATAGACCTCAAAACGTATCTTTCTTTATTTAAGGACGCTGATCCCCATGTTCATAAAGTGATCGGTGAGGGATCAACGGCCTATTTGTTTTCGAAGATCGCGGTTTCCGAAATTATCAAGTTTAATTCCAAGGCAAAGTTCGTTGTGATGTTAAGAAATCCCGTCGATTTGGTATATGCCTGGTATTCGCAGAAATATTATGAAGGTCTGGAGACAATCGGCGATTTTGAGTCGGCCTGGCGCGCGGAAGAAGAAAGGAAAAAAGGAAAAAACATACCCAGATCCTGTTTCGATCCCGCCCAATTATTCTATTCAGAATGGGGAAAATTGGATGAGCAGATTGAAAGGCTGTTTTCGCTAGCGAGAAAAGAAAACATAAAAGTAATAATTTTTGACGATTTCGTAAAAGATACAAAAAGTGTTTATGAAGATGTCCTAGCCTTTCTTGGGGTTCCATCAGACAATCGCCAATCATTTCCAGTAATCAATGAAAGTAAAAAACCGAAATTTGTAAGGCTGCAGCCGCTTTTCGCATATTTGATAAATTTCATGCGTGGATTACGATCAATGGTTGGCTTGAATTTGGGCTACGGAAGCGGAGTATTTCAAAACCTATTGATGGCGAATAGCGAACCGACTGTTAAAAGTAAGCTCCCGGATGATTTTAAAAGTGAGTTAAAAACCTACTATCGAAACACAATAATTAATTTGTCAAAGCTGCTAAACCGCGATCTTGCTTACTGGATTGAAAAGAGCTTGTAGAACGCGTACGAATCAAGCTGAAGTGAGAAACCATGAAAGTGTTGATGCATTGTCTTTCCCAGTTGAGCGGTGGGGCAAAGGCCTATTTGCGAAACGTGGCTCCTTTGCTATGCCAACATTTCAAAAACTCACCAGAAGGCCATACTCTTAAATTACTGGCCCACAATGAACAAAGAGATCTACTGGAGTTTGTTGACCCAGCCCAGATTATTTGGGTTACTGGCGAAAGGCCAGCCGGTAAAAAGAGGGTAATTTGGGAATTAAAGAATTTGCCACGAATCATTGAAAGTGAGGGAATTGATGTTTTTTTCAATCCCTACCAAATCGGTCCGAATGTTCCAAATGTAAAACAAGTATTGATGCTCCAAAATATGGAGCCCTTCCTCTGCAAAGGCTTATCATATAGTTTCAATTCTCGAGTGAGAAATTACCTCCTGAAAGAGTGGTCGACCTATTGTCTGAAAAAGGCCGATAGAGTCATTTCAATATCCGAGTTTGTAAAAAAATATTTAGTTCAAAATTTGGGTATTGAGAAAAGCCGAATTCGTTTGATCTACCACGGGACAGACCAAGAAAAATATTTAAAACTAAATCCAGGAAGGGCCAAGGATGTTCTTGAGAAGCTTGGAGTACGAGAAAAGTTCATCCTAACATGTGGTTCGCTATTGCCTTATAGGCGTTGCGAGGATGTAATCGGCGCATTTAGTAAATGTGCTGAAAAAATTGGAGAAAATGTGCAGTTGGTTATTGCAGGCACCGGGAACGACAAAAAATGTCACCAACTAATAGAAAATTCGATAAAAAAATCACCCTATCGAAATCGCATCTGTCGCGTCGGCTTTGTCCCCTGGGAATTAATGATTGATCTTTATAAGAGAAGTTTATGTTGTGTGTTAGCCACGGAAATCGAAGCGTGTTCTATTATTGCTATAGAAGCTATGACCATGGGATGCGCAATTATTTCTTCGGATTGCCCCCCGCTGCCTGAAATTTTAAACGGGTCAACTTTGCAATTTGAATCGCGAAACGTTGACCAGCTTGCCAATCGAATTCTTCATTGTGTCGAGGACGAAAACGTAAGGAAGAAATTAAAAAGCCTTGCTTTGAACAGGGCGAAAGACTTTTCGTGGGTGAAGTGTGGTTTGGAAACTTATTCGGCTCTAACCGATTGGCAACAAGGTGAAAACGATCGATGAGAAGAGTCCTGGGCTTGTTCCTTATGAAAATCGAAAAATGGACGAAATCATGAGTGTAATTCTTGGAATAAATAGCTTCCACACGGATTCATCGGCCTGCATCGTGGTGGATGGTTCTTTAAAAGCCGCAATTTCTGAAGAAAGACTCGGGAACAGAATAAAACATGTTTCTTGTTTTCCTTCTTTGGCCGTCCAAAAGGTACTCGAGTTGTCAAATCTCACGATCAAAAATGTTGATTGGATTGCTATTGGAAATAATCACAATGCGAACCTGTACCCGAAAATAGCGAAAGTAATGTCCCATCCCTTGAGAACCGTTAAGGGTGTTGTTTCACACTTAAAACGGAGGAAAAAACATCGCGGATTATTGGAAGTTCTTAAGTCGGAGTGCGGCTTTTATGAAGATGAGTGCAACTTTAAGATAGCGCGAGTAGAGCACCATGTTTCCCATCTTGCCAGTTCGTTTTTTTGTAGCCCGTTTAACGAGGCTTCCGGTTTTTCATACGATGGGTCTGGGGATTTTGTTTCGGGAATGTATGCACGTTGTCAGGACAATAAAATTTCAGTTTTGGACCGGGTTTATATCCCGGATTCATTGGGCTTGTTTTATACGGCTCTTTGCCAATTCATCGGTTTTGACCGTTTTGGGGAGGAGTACAAAGTCATGGGTCTTTCTGCTTTTGGGAGACCCAGCTTTATGGATTTGATGGGAAAGATTCTGTCCGCTTCTGGATTTCGATACAAATTAAATAGAAAATTCATCCCTGATATTACCGGAAAAACAATTGATTGGACGGCGGCTGAAAGTGGCGAGATTATCATTCCTGCGTTGTTTGGCGATAAATTGCGGGAATTGTTCGGCGAACCTCGGAATAGAAACGGCGAATTTAGCCAAAGGGATAAGGACTTGGCCTCATCTATGCAGATGAAGTTTGAAGAAATTGTTATGGAATGTTTGAAGTGGTTATGGAAAAAGGCTCCCAGCGAAAACCTAATAACCGCGGGTGGATGTGCCTTAAACGGAGTCTGCAATGCAAGAATTTTGAGAGAAACATCTTTCAAGAAATCCTATATCCAGTGTGCCGCATCGGATGATGGTACGGCAATTGGTGCTGCTTTTTATGTTTGGCACGAGATACTGGGGAAGCCGCGTAGCTTTGTAATGGAACATGCTTATTACGGTTCGGAAGCAAGGGATGTGGAAATCGAAAAAGCACTGACTGAAAAGGGTCTTAACTATGAAAAACTCGAGACCGGGCCATTGCTCGATAAAGTCGCCAATCTCTTAGCAAAGGGCCAGGTGGTGGGTTGGTTCCAGGGGAGGAGTGAATGGGGTCCCCGAGCCTTGGGGAACAGGTCTTTATTGGCACATCCCGGTTGGCCGGGAATGAAAGACTCGATTAACAAGAAAATCAAACGAAGAGAATCATTTAGGCCTTTTGCACCTTCTATCCTTTGGGAAGAAGTGCCTAATTATTTTGAGCAAACAATCGAGAGCCCTTTCATGATGCACGTCGTTAAAATTCGTCCGGAAAAACGTCAGGCTCTTTCGGCGGTTTGCCATGAGGACTTTACGGGCAGGCTTCACACCGTCAAGAGAAGCCAAAATACCTTGTATTATGACCTGATACAAAATTTCTTTAGGCGGACAGGAATTCCGGTTTTGTTGAATACTAGTTTCAATGAAAACGAACCCATAGTTGAGACCCCCGAGCAGGCCATTGCTTGTTACCTTCGGAACGATGTAGATGCTTTGTGCATAGGCTCTTATCTAACCTCCAAAGAAATGGGTAAACCGCCCTTGGTTCAGGCCTGAAAAAACTGAGCCGAATTCAGGAAGTGACCAATGCGAATATTAGTTACAGGCGGTTCGGGCTTTATTGGAACAAATTTGCTGAATGTGCTCCTTGAGGGCAAGCATGATTTCCTGAGCTTGGATATTAGCGAACCGCGGTTGTCCTCCCATTTTAAGTTCTACAAGAAAGTTGATGTCCTTGATCCGGAGACCTTGACCCGAACAATTAAATCTTTTGCACCTGAGTTCGTATTTCATTTGGCGGCTAGGACTGATTTGGACGAAAAGAAAGATATAAAGGGTTATGCAGCCAATATTGATGGGGTTAGGAATTTAATAAAGGCCATTTCGGCAACGTCTGCCGTCCGAAGATGTATTTTCACTTCAACGAAATTAATCGTGCCCAATGATTCCGGTCCGGAAGATGATCAGGATTTCCGCCCGAATACGTTATATGGCCAAAGCAAGGTTGAAGGTGAAAAAATAGTTCGCGATTCCAACGAATTACACTGCGAATGGTGCATCATCCGTCCTACCTCCATCTGGGGGCCATGGTCCGATGCACCTCATAACCCCTACGGACGTTTTTTTGAAATGGTAGCCAAGGGCTGTTATTTCCATACGGGGGAAACAGATCCCCCCCGTTATTTTGGTTATGTGGGTAATACGGTGTTTCAAATGATGAAATTACTGGAAGCCAAGACTGAATCCATACAGGCCAAGGTTTTTTACTTGGCCGATTATGAGATATACCACATCCGACAGTGGGCTGACCTGATCTCATTCAAAACAACTGGAAAAAAGGTAAGGGCGATTCCAATGTCCGTCATGAAATTTGCGGCCTTGGCCGGTGACCTTTTAAAAATGCTTGGAATTTCAAACCCGCCTATGACAACTTTTAGATTAAAAAACATGCAGGCGGACACGACTAAAATGTCCCTTGAATCGATCCGCGCCCTAACGGGTTCTTTGCCTTACTCGATTGAATCAGGTGTTGAGGAAACAACCAGATGGCTTTTTCGAAAGAATGACGAGGATTTAAATGGACTTTAAAAACTGGTTCTATCCTGAAAGTGGAATCGGAGGATTTTCGGATGTGGATGGAACGATTATTTTTTTTAATCGTGTTAACTCGCTTTTAAAACCCGACTTTGTTGTTCTCGATTTCGGTTGTGGAAGAGCCGAGTATAAGAAAGACCCCAGCGAATATAGGAGGAATTTGCGGATTATTAAGGGAAAGGTCAAAAAAGTTATTGGCTTGGATGTTGACAGCGCTGCAAAAAAGAACCCTTTTTTAAATGAATTTCATCTGCTCAAGGGAACCCAATGGCCAATCGACGACAAAAAAATCGACGTAATCATTTGCGATTGGGTACTGGAACATTTGACCAATGTGGAAAATTTTTTTTCTGAGTCAAACCGAGTATTGAAAAAGGGTGGCTATTTATGTATTCGGACCCCTAATAAATGGGGATATGTGGCTATTGGAGCGCGTCTTATTCCTAATAAACATCATTCGTTTGTAACGTCTTTTGTCCAGCGTAAAAGACAACGGAAAGATGTTTTCCCGACGGTCTACAGTTGCAACAGTGTCCACGAATTAAAAAAAGTGATGAAGAAGTACGGTTTTGAATCGGTAGTGTACGAATATGACGCCGAACCTTCGTATTTTGCATTTTCCAGAATTTTTTATTTTTTTGGCGTTCTGTATCACCGATTTGCTCCCTCAATTCTCAAGGGAACAATTTTTGCTTTTGGTAAAAAGGTAAACTGATTCCCCTGGTTTATTCAGTGAACTCCACCGCTAACCATGAAAACCTTTCCTTTGCATTTCGTGAAGTGGTTCTTTTCACTAATTCGTTAAATAACAATTAAATTTGGTTTATTTGTTCGATTTTTTTCGAATTCTCCCTACAATGCTCCGCTAATAAACCTGGAAACTTGGATTGCCTTTTGCCCAAAATTCTTGTCCTCTATCATTACTATTCTCCCGACGATGTCGTGAGCGCACGACACTATGCCGACCTGTGCGAGAGCCTTGTTCAAAGAGGGCATACAGTCGAAACCTGGCCTGGGAATCGGGCCTGCCACGATGCTTGTGTTTCCTATTCGACCCGTCCGGAAACAATCAATGGGGTGACGGTCAAGCGGGTCTGGCGGCCGGCTTTAAAACAACATTCAGTAGTCGGTCGGATTGTGAACTCGCTCTGGATTCAAAGGGCCTGGAAAACCAGGCTCCGTTCCTCTTCCTACCAACCGGACGTGATCCTCATTGGCACCGACCCCATACTGGCCCTTTCTTGCGCGCCGGTCCTAAAGGTTCTGCGGCCCCAGGCCAAGATCGTCCATTGGTGTTTCGACCTATACCCCGAGGCGGCGGTAGCGGACGGGATGCTGGGGGAGGGAAGTAAGATCATCGCGGGGGCCCATGAACGTATGGCCAAGGGCTACGCCAGCTGTTCCCTCGTGGCTAATCTGGGGCCCTGCATGGCAGAGCGGTTAAAGAGTTACCCTGTAGGAAAACAGACAACCTTGACCCCATGGGCTTTGCAGGAACCGGCCGAGCCGCTTCCTTTGGGCAAGGACGAGCGAAAAGAACTCTTCGGGGCCGAGCCCTCTGGTGATGCCTCCGCAGGCTCCGGCATCTCAGCTCGGCCCGTCCAAGGCTCGCCCTTCGGCGTGAAGGCCTCAGGGCAGGGGGCCGAGGCCCCTCTCGCCCTCCTCTATTCCGGCAACCTGGGCCGGGCCCATGAGTTTTACCTGACCCTGAAGTTATCCCAGCTCATGAAAGAAGAGGGGGCCGTTTTTTGCTATGCCGCCCGGGGAGGACGGATGGAGGCGCTCCGCAAGGCCCACAACCCCGAATATACCAATGTCCGTTTCGGCACCTTCGCCCCGGAAAACGAACTGGAAGTCCGTTTGGCCGCTCCCGACGTCCACATCGTTTCCTTGAGGACGGGCTGGACCGGTGTGGTGATGCCCTCCAAGTTCTTCGGGGCCTTGGCTGTGGGAAGGCCCGTTCTCTTTGAGGGCGACGAGCACTGTTCCATCGCCCGATGGATCAGGGAATATAAAGTGGGCTGGGTACTGACCACCTCGAGTCTGGAAACGGTGAAAAACGACCTGTTGAAGTTTTCCAAAAGCGCCAAACAAAAATCCGAAATGTTCAAGCGGTGTCACCAGGTTTATTCCCAATATTTCTCCAAAAAAGTGGTTTTGGAAGCCTGGGAAAAGGAACTTAAGGCGATTTTGCCTTAATTGAATCGCCCCTGTTCGCCTGATAAACTATTTCCCAAAAGGGGGTCCCATGTCCAAAGCTTTTAAAAAAGATGAAGCTCACAAATTGATCGATCAATTGCCCCCGGACGCCACCTGGGACGATTTGATGCATGAAATCTATGTTCGGGAAACTGTTGAACGCGGGTTGGCCGATAGTGAAGCGGGGTTGACGAAGGATGTCAGGGAGGTTCGAGCAAAATACGGCTTGCCTGAATAACATTGTTCACGGCTTAATCCGGGGCCTTGTTAGTGCCGCGCTTGACGGCCTGTTGTCGTCCTCCTATGATTGAGTCCGAAAGGGATAGGCCAATGGATTTTAGCAAGATCATAACGATGGAACCCGGAAAGAGGGGCGGCAAGCCCTGCATCCGCGGCATGCGGATTACGGTTTATGATGTTTTGGAGTACCTCGCTTCCGGAATGTCCCACGAGCAAATTTTGAAAGATTTTCCCTACCTGACTGAAGAAGATATCCGGGCCTGTCTCGGCTATGCCGCCGAAAGGGAACACCACAGCCTAGCCATCCAGCCGTGAAGCTGCTTTTCGATCAGAACCTTTCACCCCAACTCTGCGAAAAATTGAAGGATCTTTTTCCCGGGTCTTCCCATGTCCATTTGTGCGGCCTGGGCGGCGCTAAAGACCTGGAAATTTGGGAATTCGCGAAAAACGAGGGTTTCAACATCGTTTCCAAGGACGCCGATTACGGTGAACTCAGTACGACTTTGGGCGATCCACCGAAGGTGATTTGGGTGCGGCGGGGCAATTGCACGACGGCCCAAATGGAGGAGCTGATCCGGGCGGATGTTGATTTTATCCGTCAATTGGAATCAAACCCTGAACTCAGGGTTATTTCGCTGCTTTAAAAGGGTTTTATGAAACGCATCCTTGTCAACGGCGCCGGTGGGTTCATCGGCGGGCACCTGGTCAAGCGGCTCAAGGCCGAGGGGCTCTGGGTGCGCGGAACGGATTTGAAGGCCCACGAATATACCCGGCTTCCAACCGACGAATTCCTGCAAGGCGACCTGCGGGACCAGGCCTTCGCCCAAAAGGCCGTGCAGGGCATCGACGAGGTCTACCAACTGGCCGCCGATATGGGCGGGGCGGGCTACATCTTCACCGGCGAGCACGACGCGGACGTCATGCACAATTCCGCCACCATCAACCTGAACACCCTCCACTTCGGCCGCCTGGCGGGCATCAAAAAGTTCTTTTACTCCTCCTCGGCCTGCATCTATCCGGCCCATAACCAGGAAGATCCAAACAACCCCATCTGCTCGGAGGATTCGGCTTATCCGGCCAATCCCGACAGTGAATATGGATGGGAGAAGCTGTTTTCCGAGCGGCTCTATTTTTCCTACATGCGCAACTACGGGTTGGAAGTGCACGTGGCCCGCTTCCACAACATTTTCGGCCCTGAGGGCACCTGGGACGGCGGCAAGGAAAAGGCCCCGGCGGCCCTCTGCCGCAAGGTGGCCATGGCCAAGGATGGCGGGGAAATCGAGATTTGGGGCGATGGCCTGCAAACCCGGTCCTTCCTTTATGTCGATGAATGCCTGGAAGGTGTGCGGCGCATGATGGAATCCAAAGAGCCGGGACCCCTCAATATCGGCTCGGAAGAAATGGTGACCATCAACCAATTGGCCGAAATGGCCATGGGCATCGCGGGCAAAAAGCTTTCCATCAAGCATATCGCCGGGCCCCTGGGCGTGCGTGGCCGCAACTCGGACAACCGCCTGATCCAAAAGAAGCTGGGCTGGGCGCCCAGCCGCCCTCTCAAAGAGGGGATGGAAAAGACCTACCGCTGGATCGAGAAACAGGTCCAGGCCAAAACCGCCCCCGCCCGGAAATAGCCTTGCCCAACGCCGCGCTTCCAACGCCCACCCGAAAGAGAATCTACCGCGTTGCGGCTCTCTTACTGCCGCTGGCTTTATCCGTCCAAGCCCTTTATTTCACCTGGGTTTATGCCAGCCTGCCATCCCCAATGCCCGCCTGCGACCTGGTGCTGATCTACAGCGGCAATGAGGACCGGACGGAGTTTTTCCGTGAATGGACGGGGCCCAGGCCGATTTTTCTTTTTTCGGGCGAGGACTACAACAGCTGGAAACTTAAAAGGGAAGTGGAGTCGGGAAAACCCTTCCTGCTGGAAAACCGGGCCCGGACGACCGACCAGAACGCCCGCTATTGCGCGCCGATGATCCTCAGGACCGGGGCCAAGAGGGTGGTGCTGGCCCTGCCCTGGTATCACCTGCCCCGGGCGCTTTTCCTGACCCGCTACTATCTTTTGGGAAGGGGTATCAGCGTAACGCCCTACGCCACAACGCCCCTGCCTTCCGGGTGGTTTTTCCGGCCCTTCTTTTGGGAGGAGATGGTGAAGTTCTGGGGCAGCTTGGGCCGAATCGCGCTTTCCTGGGTGGGCGTGGAAAACTGGCCGCCGCCTTCCAGCAGTTATTGAAGGGACCCGCCGGCGGTAAGTAGGGTCAGTGGCTCTGGGCCACTTGCAAGGGGGCCCGGGCGATGGCCGCCGAAAGGGCTGGGGCCGGGGCCTGGTTTGGGACCGGCTTGGACGGCTGGGTTTTCAGGGCCACCGCGGTGGGCCTGGTCTTTTTCAATATCCCGTACTTCTGCTTGGTGGCCATGATCCGGTAATAGGCCGTGTCGATGTTCTTCAACGAAACCCGCCCCGAAACCACCGCCGAAACCAGGCTGTCCATGACCCGCTTCTCGTAGTTGTCCGTGACCAGGAGCACGTCCACGCCCGCGTTGACCGCCTGCACCACCGATTCCTCAAGGGGAAAGCGCTGCTTGATGGCGTCCATCCGCAGGTCGTCCGAAATAACCAAGCCCTTGTAGCCCAATTCCCCCCGCAGGATCTTCTGGATCATTTCGGGCGAGAGGGAGGCGGGGAAATCCGGGTCCACGCTCTTGTAGACCACGTGGGAAAGCATGACGGCGTCCAGCAAGTGGCTTTGGATGAGGGTACGGTAGGGCGCCAGGTCCAGGGATTCCAGTTCCTTCAAGGGGACGTCGGCCACGGCCACGCCCTCGTGGGGGTTGGCCGCCGACTCGGTCTCGGTGGGGAAATGCTTGGCGGTGGCGATGATGTCCTCGGCCCGCATGCCCTTGACGATCTGGAGGGCCATCTTGGACACCAATTGGGGGTCGGAGCCCAGGGAACGGTGGTATCTGGAAATCACCGAGTCCGACAGGCCTCGGTCGATGTCGACCACCGGCGCCAGGTTCAGGTTGGCCCCCACGGCCCTCAACTGCTTGCCGCTGAGGAGGCCGAACCGGTAGGCCAGGGAGGGGTTTTGGGTCCTGCCAAGGGCGGCCAGGGAGGGCAGCCTTTGGAAGCCTTCCGATTCCTTGAGGCGGCGCACGGCCCCGCCTTCCTGGTCCACGGCCACGAAGAGGGGGGTGGGGGAGTTTTTCTGGAGCTGGCGGATATAGCCCGCGACCTGCCTTTTGTTGCGGATGTTCTGGTCGAAGAGGATGACGCCCCCGATCCAGCCCGAATTGAGCATGGCCTTCTTCTGGCCCGAAAGCCGGGTGCCGGGCACGCTGACCATGATCATCTGGCCGATCTTGCGGCGCAGGGAGCCCAGTTCGGCCGGGCTCAAGTCCACCAGGGCGGGGCGGGGGCCTTCCCTGCGGAGCTTTTCCACGAAGGGCGGCAGGTGGCCGACGTCCGGGTCCCGCTGGAGCGCCATGGAGTAATACCAAAGGGCCGCCCGGTCCTGGCCCTGCAGGTAGAAGCAGTTGCCGGTCAAAAGCCAGGGCGCCGCCGAATCGGGCAGGTTGATCCGCGCCAGGGCGGCCAGGTGTTCGGCCTGGAAATAATCCTGGTGGTTGAAGGCTTCCTTGGCTTGTCCGAACTGCAGTTCGGCCAGGAGATGGTTGCCGTTGGGGAGAGGGGACGGGGAAGCGAATAGGGTGACGATGAGGGAACAGAATAAGATCAGAAGACCTTTATTCATGGACTTCATTCTAACAGAGGAACACCCCAAGACGAAATTCAAAAACGATTTTGCCACAGATGTCCCATATGTCCTAAAAGGTGTCAATGATTTATGGGACTATACCGATCTCTTTAAATGCTTTATGGAAGATCGGCATGCAGGGGATGCATTGGATAAAGCAAAACTGAAAAAGAAAAAAGATCAAAACTTAAGGTGGCATGCTTGTCTTTTGGCCTCGTCCATCCCATTTATCCCATTCATCTGTGGCTAATTCGTCTCTGATTAGCTGTTGATTCGATCCTGGCAGGGAATTATTCTGAGGCCACCTTGTACAAGCTCCTTCGACCTTTCCTGTTCTCCCTCCAGCCGGAGACCGCCCACCACCTGGCGGTGACGGGCTTGAACCTTTCCAAACCCATCCTTCCCCTTTTGTCTCCCTGGTTGTCCACCCGGGACACCCGGTTGGAACGGAAAGTATTCGGCTTGACCTTCCCCAACCCCGTCGGCCTGGCGGCGGGCCTGGACAAGAACGGCGAATTGGCTGATGTTTGGGGCCGGATCGGGTTCGGATTTGCCGAACTGGGTACTTTTACGGCCCTGCCCCAGCCGGGCAACGACAAACCCCGGATTTTCCGGTTCCCCGACCAAAAAGCCCTCATTAACCGTATGGGTTTTCCCAACGTGGGGGCCCAGGCCGTGGCTTCGCGGCTCAAAAGGCTCAAGGATAGCGGTCATTGGCCTTCCATCCCGATCGGCCTGAATATCGGCAAGAGCAAAGCCAGGCCCCTGGAAGAGGCGGTGGAGGACTATCTGGAATCATTGCAACACCTCAAACCCTATGCCGACTACCTGGCGGTCAATGTCAGTTCCCCCAATACGCCGGGTTTGCGCCAACTTCAGGCGGCGAAGCCTTTAAAGAAACTCCTTTCCGCCGTCGTGAAGGCTTCTTCGGGCAAACCTGTGCTGCTCAAGCTGGCCCCGGACCTGGAATCGAAGACCCTGCGGGAAGCCGCCGCCACCGCAGTGGCCGCTGGCTGTGCGGGGCTGATCGCCACCAACACGACCCTTTCCCGGGAAGGGTTGCCCGCGGGGGAATATCCCGAGGGGGGCCTTTCGGGGGAACCGCTCCGGAAAAAGGCCCTGCTGAGGCTGGAGGACCTGGCCCGCATGACCAAGGGAAGGGTGCCCCTGGTGGCCGTGGGGGGTATTTTTACGGCCCAGGATGCCCGGGAAAGGCTGGAGGCGGGGGCCAGCCTGGTCCAGGTCTATACAGGGTATATTTATGAGGGCCCCGGATTACCCACCCGGCTTTGCCGGGAACTGCTGAAAAGCAGTCCGCGGTCGGCAGTTCGCAGTCGGCAGTTTAAAGCTTGAGTCCTTTTATGACGATTTCGAGGGGAAATCGATGAAAAAAACGAACCGTAAAATTCACATCACAATGAGGGTTTTACTGCGGACTGTGAACTGTGGACTGTGGACTTCCTTATTTTTTGCCGTGGGCTGCGTACCCATAAGGCAAACCCTGGGGGGCGGCCACGCCGCCGTCGCCAAGGCCCCTTCGGGATCGGCCACCGTTTTTGAAAGTCCGGAGGACTACAAGAACGCGGGCAAGGACGCCTGGAAGGACGAAATGGAAGGCGTCGCTTCCTGGTATGGGGAGGATTTCAACGGGAGGCTGACGGCCAGCGGGGAAGTCTACGACATGTACCAGATGACCGCGGCCCACAAAACCCTGCCCCTGGGCACGGTGGTGAGGGTCCACAACCAGGACAACGGGAAGACGGTCGAAGTGAGGGTCAACGACCGGGGGCCTTACGTGAAGGGGCGCATCATCGACCTCTCCCGCACGGCGGGCCGGGCCATCGGCATGCGGGAAACGGGAACGGCCAACGTGAAGCTGGAGATCGTCCGCTGGCCGAAGTGAGGGTCCCGCTCAAACGGCGGTGTTTTCTTTTTTCCTATTCTCCAATTCGTACTCGAGTTCCATCAGGCAGGGTTTGCAGAAGTACCATCCGTCCTTGTTGAAGATGCTTTTGTTCAGGACACCCTGGAGTTTGCAGAAGTCGCATTCCAAGAAAATGGATTCGACGGTTGATGTCGTCATTTCATTCCTCCGTTTTAAGTTGCAGGAAGGGTAATCCCGGGCCATTAAATAGCTGTAACGGTTCCTGGAACCTTTCGTTACAATGACGGGAATCCATAAAGCAAAAGTCGTTCCGGACGGCAAAAGGGACGCCGATTCAACAAAACCGGGGCGGGGGCGGGCAAGTGGCCAATAGGGCGACATTTTCAGCGAGGTTGGAAAAGGCGATCCGCAGGACCGGCGGCTGCCTTTGCGTGGGATTGGACGTCGATCCGACGAAAATGCCGGGCGACATCCCCCGCGACGGACAGGGGGTCTTGAGGTTTTGCCGGTCGATCATCGACTCCACCCACGACCTGGCGGCCGCCTACAAGCCCAACATGGCCTTCTTTGAGGCGATGGGGGTGCAGGGTTTCGAAATCCTGGAACTGCTGCGACAGTCGGTGCCGCAGGAAGTGCTCTTCGTCATGGACGCCAAGCGGGGGGATATCGGCAATACCTCCCAGGCCTACGCCAAATCCTTCTTCGGCCTTTTGAAATCCGACGCCGTCACCCTTTCGCCCTATATGGGAAAGGATTCGGTCGAACCCTTCCTGGAATACGAGGGGACCTGTTCCTTCGTGCTGTGCCTGACCTCCAACCCCTCCGCGGCCGACTTCCAGACCCAGGCCCTCCAAAGCGGCGAGAAGCTTTACGAGAAGGTGGCCAAGACCGCCGTGGGTTGGGCCCAGGGCAAGAAGGCCGAGGTCGGCCTGGTGGTGGGGGCCACCCAGGCCCAGTTCATCGGGGATATCCGGAAACTGGTTCCTAATGCCCCTTTCCTGGTCCCCGGCGTGGGGGCCCAAGGCGGCGACCTGGGGGCGGCGCTGAAGGCAGGGCGGGCCAAGGACGGTTTTGGAATCCTGGTGAACGTCTCCCGGCAGGTGTTGTATGCTTCCAGCGGCAACGACTTCGCCAACGCGGCCCGCGAACAGGCGCAAAAGATCGTAGGTGAGATGAAACCCTATTTCTGAAACCAAACGAAGATTTTTGCCACGGATGCATGGGATGAATGGGATTAAAAAAGAAAGATTGAAAAACGGGGAACTTGGCTTAGGTTGAAGAAAGATTTTATCTGTGTGTATCCCATGAATCTGTGGCTCGAAATGCCTTCGGTTGCGCCGTTGATGTTTCATCGTGAAAAGGCTTAAAGTGACCAACGACGAAGTCCTGAAAATCTACGAAGAAACCCAGGCCCTCCTGAAAGGGCACTTCCGGCTCTCCTCGGGCCGCCACAGCGACCGCTACCTCCAATCCGCCCTGGTGCTCCAATACCCCGACAAGGCTGAGAAGCTCTGCCGGGCCCTGGGTGAAAAAGTGTCGCCTTTGAAGCCACAGACCGTCCTTTCCCCGGCCATGGGGGGGTTATTCGTGGGCCATGAATTGGCCCGGGCCCTTGGAATCCGGCATGTTTTCACCGAACGCAACAAAGACACCGATGCCATGGAACTTCGCCGGGGTTTCAGTGTCCAACCGGGGGAGAGGGTCTTCGCGGTGGAGGACATCATCACCACCGGAAAGTCCGTGCGCGAGTCCTACCAGGTGGTCCGCGCCATGGGCGCCGAGGTGGTCGGGGTAGGCTGCCTCATCGACCGCAGCGGCGGGGAAAACATCTTCGACGTGCCGGTGAAGTACCTGGCTTCCCTCAAGGTGGAGAGCTGGGACGAGAAGGACTGTCCCCTGTGCAAGCAGGGAATCCCGGTCGTGAAACCCGGATCCAGGGCAAAGTTCTAATGAAAGTTAGGAATTAGGAGTTAGAAGTTAGGAGTTTAAGGCGAAAGGCGCGCTCGGATTGGCCTCGAACAGCATCATTCAGCAAAAGAGTTTTGATTTCGCCTTAAAGATTATAAAACTGTATCAGGTACACAGGAAAAAAGGCGAGTCTATTTTGGCAAGGCAGATCCTCAGAAGCGGGACAAGTATTGGCGCTAATGTGGAAGAGGCCTTGGCGGCCCAAACCCGGAAAGAATTTCACTCTAAAATGACGATTGCGTTTAAGGAATGCCGGGAAACCCGTTATTGGTTGAGGCTTTTAAAAACTTCCGGAATTGTCCCTTATGATTATGCTGAATGCTTGAAAGATGTTGAAGAGTTAAACCGAATATTGTCTTCGATCACTAAAAGTACAAAAGCTGAAAGTAATTAATCTGGAAGGTGTAAACTCCTAACTCCTCACTTCTAACTCCTGACTTAACTGGACTTGAATATGCCCAACAACCAACAACCTCTAAAGACGGCACAAAAACAATACTCGCGTTTTGAGGAGTATTTCTACGCTAACTTGCTTTGGTGGGGCTTCCTCGTCGCCTTGGCGGTCATCAGCTTTTTCACCTGCGGCGGCGTTCTGGACGACGTTACTTCCGGCGTCCTGGAATTCCTATTCGTCATCCTGGGAGGCGGGTTTACCCTGGTCTCCGTTCTGGATTATATTTATGAAACCAACCTTGTCCGCAACGCGGCAGAAGGAAAGAAATGAAACGGTTGCTCCGGAACGCCCTGGTCCTGCTGATGGCCTGGATGCTCATCCTCAGCCCCCGTCTGGCCCAAGCGGCCCTGGCCCAGGATGACACGGCCTCCCCCGACGAGGTGAAACTGCTCCAGCAACTGGCTAAGGACGGCTACCTGGGCGACAAAAAGGACTACTACCTTTCGGCCAAAAGCCTGACCGACGACGAAGTGACCGACGGGCTGCTCCTGGCCGATGAAGTCCTTTCTAAGGTGGACGCGAAGACCCTCAAGCCAGGCATGGCCGATTATCCCTTGGAAGACCTCCAGGCCCTGTTAAAGCTGGCGGAGGACAGGGCGGACGACATCCTGGACCGGAAGGTGTCCGCCTGGAAATTCGAGAACCACCTGAAGAAAATGATCGCCGCCCTGACCCCGGCGGAAGGCGGCGAGGCGGCCCCCGTCTCCCAGGCCGCCCCTGCCCCCCAACCCACGGCCTCCCCCACTTCGACCCCGACGCCCGTCCCCGGGCCCAGCCGGGCCGAATGGGACGACATGAAGGGAACGGTCAAGGACCTCCAAAAGGCCACGGCGGACCTGCAGGCTTCCTACGACAAGAAGTTCGACGCCCTGCAAAAGACCGACGACCAGGTCGCCGCCTCCAACGCGGACAACCAGGAGCAATTGAAACTGGTGAAGAGGCTTTTGGACCGCGTGCAGGAGGACCTGGGCAAGATGGGCGAGCACCTGGATGAGGTGGAAAAGAAGGCCTCGCAAAAGTCCATCACGGACACCGAATTACAGCAGGAATTGACGATCATGCACAAGGACCTCCGGGACAATTCCCAGGACGTGGGGGTCCTGAAAGAGGAAGTCGCTAAGCTGAACAAGGAGGACGCCAAGGACGGCCAGAGCCCCTTGGACGATTTCCTGACCTCCAAATGGCTGGCCGGTGGGGCCCTGGTAGTCGGTTTGACGGCGCTTGTGGTATCGTTGACGCGCAAATAGGAATGATGGGTTTGAAGTTTTGAGTGTTGAGTTATGAGTGTTAAGTTTTGGCCTGTTTTTGAACGGGTACCGTTCAAAAACATTCATTAACTCAAAACTAAAAACTGAGAACTCAAAACTTTTCGATGGGAGGTTTTATGTTCATCGGACATTACGCCGTGGGGATGGCCGCTAAAAAATGGGCCCCCAAGGCCTCGCTGGGAACCCTGGTGGCCGCGGCCATCTGGATGGATATCGCCTGGCCCCTTTTCCTGCTCCTGGGCCTGGAG
>JAJPJW010000016.1 GCA_021324075.1 Pseudomonadota bacterium
CCCCCCGCCCACCAATACCAACACGCCGGTACCGCCTCCGCCTACCAATACCTGCACGCCGGTGCCGCCGACCATGACCTTCACCCATACGCCGGTCCCGCCGACCTACACCTTCACGCCGGTGCCGCCGACCTATACGCCGACCTTCACCAACACGCCTATTCCGCCGACGAACACGCCTACCTTTACCTATAGTTTCACGCCTGTTCCGCCGACGAATACGCCGACCTTCACCAATACCCCCACCAACACCTTCACTTTCACGAACACGCCCACCAACAGCTTTACGCCCACGAACACCCATACGTTCACGGGCACGCCGACGAACACCTTTACCTTCACCAACACCTTCACGTCGACGAATACAAGCACGCCCACCAACACGTTCACGGCGACCAACAGCTTCACACCTGTTCCGCCCACCAATACGCCTACCATGACGTTCACGCCGGTGCCGGTCATTAGCATGTCGAAGACGGCCTCCGAACTGGTGGCTTTGACGGGGGACGTGGTGACCTACACCCTTCACCTCAACATTTCGGCCAGCGCGGCCAGCGCGGTGACCATCCAGGACGTCCTGCCGACCGGCTGTGATTTCGTGTCCGGTTCCGAGTCGGACAGCCTGGGGGCGGCCTTCAGCGCCTCGGGTTCGACGCTCACCTGGATCATGTCCCAGGCCGGGCCTTGCAGCTGTTCCCTGGTCTACCAGGCCAAGGTGAACGGCCTTGCCGTGGTGGGGGCCGTGATGTCCAACGTCGCGTCCTTGACCTGCGCAAGCCTGACCTCGCCCGTATCCTGCCTGTGCAACGTGACGATGGGATCGGCGCCGACGCCCATCCCGACCATCGGCATCTCGCAGTCCTGTTCGCCGGGCTCGATCGCCCTGGGCGGCGCGGTGACCTATACCATCAACCTGGCCATTTCGAACGCCTCGGCGGCCGCCGTCACCATCCAGGACGTCCTGCCATCGGCCGTCAGCTATGTGCAGGGCACGGCCTCGGTGATCGCGGGAGGGACCTTCAGCGCCTCGGGCCAGACCCTCACCTGGGTCTACAACACCGTGGGACCCTGCAGTTGCACCATGACCTACGTGGCCCAGGCCAACAGCCTGCTTTCCGGCCTGGTGGGCTCCACCTTGACCAACACCGCCGTACTGACCTGCCCCAGCGTGGCCGGATCCCTCTCGGGTTCGGTGAACACTGTGGTGACAGGCCTACTGGGTCTTTAGGCTAAAGCCTTAAAGACGCCTTTCGCGGCGGACCGAAGCCGGGCCCCTGTTACGGGGGTCCGGCTTTTTTTTGAAAGCTTTCAAATAAAACGGAACTACGAACTTCGCAATGCAAAGATTTTTGCCACAGATGCATGGGATTCATGGGATGAGGCGAAAAACCAAAAAGATTCTCAGGCTGATTTCATTATTCTTTGACTTATCCTCTTGAAGTCATCCCATTTATCCATGCATGCCGATCTTCAACAAATCAAAGAACGTTTTGCGTTCTTTGACAAAGAGATCGGTATAGTCCCACGAAACATTAACTCTTTTGTGGAGACGCGCGGCATCTGTGGCTCAAAAAATTATCGTTTTATCCGCTTGTTTTGCCTGAGGCATCGTTTGAGATAAAAAAAGGCCGGGCTTCCCGACGGGGAAACCCGGCCTTTTGCTTTTTGGCGGTGGGTTTAATTCGCTTCGAAACGGCTGATCACGCGGTGGAATTCCATGCCCTCCGGCGTATAGCGGCAAAAGGATTCCTCCGGATTCCGGCCCTCCGCGACCTTCTCCAGCCAGCCCTTCCTGATAAAAGCCTCCACGGCGCTTTTGTCGTCGAAAAGGATGCCGGCTGTGGGTTTGGCTTGCAGTGTATTCATGATGGTGCTCCTTTCGAACGACCGATGGGGCAATCTAGGATGGAGGGGCGCCTTCTTCAAGGCATGGAAGGGAAGAGGGGAATCCTTTCTTCCAAGTTTGGGATAGAATGCCGCCATGAAACGCGACCTCTTCGTCCCGCCCGGCGGGCCGCCCCAATCCGGCCCCAGCCGCGAGATCTACGCCCTTATGGGCGAAGAAAACATCTTCAAAATGCTGTCGGATTTTTACAAGGAACTGGAAAAATCCCCTGTCCGGCATCTTTTCCCGCCGGATATGGAGGAAGCCTCGAGGAAATCGGCCAAGTTCTTCGTCCAGGTCCTGGGCGGCCCGCCCCTCTATGTGATCGACCATGGCCCGCCGCGCATGCGCCAAAGGCACCTGCCCTTCGACATCGACGAGGCGGCCCGGCAGGTCTGGCTGGGTTGTTTTGAGAAGGTGCTCCAGGATGCGGAAGGGAAATACCACTTCCCGATGGAGCATCTACAAGGCTTCAAGGATTTCCTACGGGATTTTTCGGCCTGGATGGTCAACAAGGCTTGAATAGACCGGATGCAGGCTTCCGGGGAGGGTGAAATGGCATCGACCCAAGGCAATTCCATAACGAAGTGGGTGATGGCGCTGGGCCTTGGGACCCTGGCCCACTTCATAGGAGTGGGGATTTCAGGGGCTCTGCTTGTCCATTTGGGTCTGCAACTTCCCCAGGTTCCGCCCCCTTCCCCAACGCCCCTCATGGCCCTGGGCGGAAGCTTCTCCATCGCGTTGGCCGCCTCGATTCTCCTATCCGGAATGGCCGGGTCCTATTGGAGCCGCGCACTGAGTGTGGCTTTTTTCCTGCTGGCGGCGGGGGGCATCAACACCTCGGTGGAATCGGCCATCTTCACGACGCTGGGGGGCAACGCCTTCATTGTGGGCATGTGGCTGCTGTCGGGGCTTCTGACCGCTTTTACCATGGCGGCCGTGTTAAAACCTGCTCCGGGCCAGGGCCGGTGGGACGGCCTCACCCCGGTGCGGCTCCTGGCCGGCTGGGCCTTCTTCCCCCCGGTTTACCTTTTTTTCGGCGAGCTGTTATCCCCCTGGATTTTGCCTTATTACAACGGGGGCGCAGCCTTCCTCAAAATCCCGCCGATGACGTTGGTCCTGGCCGTCCAGGCCGCGCGGAGCCTTCTTTTTTTGGGATGTTCCTTGCCCTTCATCGGCCTTTGGACCAGGACCCGCTGGTCCCTTTGGCTCGCCCTCGGTTGGATGCATTACACCGTCGTCGATATGTATGGAAACTTCCTTGGGACTTTCCTCCCCTTGCCCCTGCGCATGGCCCATGGGGTGGAGATCTTCGGAGATTCCATGGCCTATGGCGCCATCCTGGTCCTGCTGTTGCGGCCCAAAGAAACCCCGGCGGCTAAACAGGATTAAGTTTTTTCGAGCCTGAGGGGTCAGAAGGCTTAAAGGGGGGCGATAGAACCCAAGGAATTCACCTGCAAACCCGCCTAAGGGCGGCCAACGCCTTCCCGTTCCGCCGGCAGGGTGAAATAAAAGGTGGAGCCTTCCCCCGGTTCGGATTCGGCCCAAATGCGCCCCCCGTGGTTTTCGATGATTTTACGGCAGATCGCCAGGCCCATTCCCTCGCCCGGGTATTGGTCCTCCTGGTGAAGCCGTTCGAACATCAAAAAGATACGGTCGCCGATCCGCGGGTCAAAGCCGATCCCGTTGTCTTTCACCGAAAAGGCCCATTCGAACCCTTGGCGGGCCGCCTCCACCCTTACCTTCAGGGTGCGGCCTTCCTTGCGGTATTTCAAGGAATTGCCGATCAGGTTGGTGAAGACCACGACCATGTGGTCGGCCTGCACGGGCAGGTTGGGCAGTTCGCCCAGCCCCACTTCCGCTCCCTCCAGGTCCAACTGTTCAAGGGCTTCGCGCACGACTTTTCC
>JAJPJW010000066.1 GCA_021324075.1 Pseudomonadota bacterium
AGACCGGCTATCCCATGGGGCCTTATGAGGTCACCTTGCGTCATAAGAACGGCCGGCTGTTTCCGGTGGAGGTCCACGGGCGGCCTTTTTCCTATGGGGGAAAAACCATCCGGGTCGCCAGCTTTTGGGACCTGACGGAACGCAAAAAGGCCGAGGAAGCTTTGATCGAAAACGAGGAAAGGTTCCGGCGCTTCGCCGAAGTGACCAAGGAAGGCATTTTGATCCATGAGAAGGGGATTGTCCTGGATGTCAACCAAGCCCTGGTGGATATGACCGGCATACCCGCTTCGGAAATCATCGGCAAGGACACTACCTCTTTTTTGGCGGACGAATCGGTCGAATTGATCAAAAAATTCAGGCGGGACGGCTATCCCAACGCCCCCTATGAAGTCCAGGTCCGGCGCAAGGACGGTTCCATCCTCCCGGCGGAGGCCCACGGCCGGGATTTCCCTTTTGATGGAAAAACCCTGCGGGTCGTGCGTATGTGGGATATCACCGAACGGAAGGCCGCCGGAGAGGCCTTGCGGCGGTCCGAGGAGCGCTTCCGGGCCATGCTGGAGAATTCCAACGAAGGTATCACGCTGATCGCGGAAGACGGCAGGGCCCTTTATGTCAGTCCTTCAAACAAGAAACTGAGCGGTTATGAGACGAATGAAAGGCTCGGGCGAAACCCGATGGAAGTGGTTCACCCGGACGACGTGCCGAAGGCCCGGGCCCTGTTGGACGAGACACGCCAAAACCCGGGCAAAACGCTGAATGCCCGCCTCCGGCTTCGCCATAAGAGCGGAAATTGGCTGGTGGGGGATATCAACGCCACCAACCTTTTCCAGAATCCCGACGTCGGTGGAATTCTCGTCAACTTCAGGGATGTCACCGAAAAAGTCAAGGCGGAGGAAGCCCTCCTGCAAAAGGAACGTTATTTCCGGGCCATGCTCGAAAAGTCCTACGAAGCTTTCGTGCTCGTGGGACCAGACAGGATAGTGCGCTATACCAGTCCGGCCATGGAGAGCGTTTACGGCTGGACGGTTGAAGACAGGGCGGGGAAAAACGCCTTTGAATTGATCCATCCGGAGGACAAGGCCCGGGCCCAGGCATTCGTGGTCCAGCTGCTCCAAAAATCCGGCCGGACTGAAACCATCCAGATGCGGTTCCGGCATAAAAACGGGAACTACCTGGTGATAGACGCCAGGGCGACGAACCTAGTGGATGATCCGGATGTGGGCGGCGTTGTCATCAATTACCGCAATGTGACCGAGAAGGTACTGGCCGAGGAAGCGCTGCGCCAGTCGGAGGATAAATTCCGGAGCCTTATTGAAAATTCCCACGACGTTATTTCGATCACCGGCAGGGACAGGGCGATGACCTACATCAGCCCTTCGGTCAAGCGAGTCCTGGGTTACGAACCTTCCGAAAGGATCGGCCAGGGCTACGCCGAGATCATGCATCCCGACGACGTGGAACGCATCCGTGGCGAATTCTCGAAACTCAGCGGCGAGGGGGGGGCCACTTGGACGGTTCACTTCCGTCTCAAGCACAAGGATGGTTCGTGGAGATATGTGGAATCCACCGGAACCAACCTTTTGAAAAATCCGGCGGTCCAGGGAATCGTCTACAACCTTCGCGACGTCACTGAAAAAAAAGAGGCGGAAGACACGCTGCGGAATTCGGAAGAGAATTTCCGGAACCTGATTGAGAAATCACCCGACGCCGTTTTGGTGCACCGGGACGGGAAGATCGTCTATGCCAACCCCAAGCTTCCCATTCTTCTGGGATATGACGCGACCGAGGAGTTGCTTGGGAAACCGTCGACTTTTTTCCTCCATCCCGACGACCAAAAGGTGATCGCCCAACGGATCCAGACCCTGTCCCAGGGCGGGAAAACCTCCCCGATCGAGATCCGCCTTGTCCGCAGGGACGGGGCGGTCTTGCCCGTGGAGACGGCTTCCATCGTGATCCAGTTTGAAGGGAACCCCGCCATCATGGTCACCCTCCGGGACATCACCGCCCGCAAACAAGCGGAAGCCGCTGTTCTGGAAAGCCAGGAGAGGTACCGCAGCCTGGTGGAATCCATGCCGGATGCCGTCATGGTCCATGACGAGGAGAATATCCTTTACGTCAATCTTTCGGCGGTGAGGGCCTTCGGGGCTAAAAATGAGGACGAACTGGTTGGGAGGCCCTTTTGGATGGTGGTGCCTGCTGAATTCCGTGATCCGGTCCGGGTGCGAGTGAGGGCGATCCTTGAAAGGGGAGCGGTCAATGAATTGGCGGAAAGGAAACTAAAACGGCTGGATGGATCCACCATCGACGTCCTGGTGACCAGCGTGCCCTTCAATGACCGGGGACGGCGGGTCGTTTTGGCCATCTTTCTCGACATTACGGCCCGCAAGCAGGCGGAAGAGGAAAACCGGAAGACCCAGGAGCGCTTCCAGAGGATTTTCCAGGACAGCCCCATCGGCATCGGCCTGGTCAGCCTTGATTCGAAAATCGTCAACGCCAATCCCAGCCTTTGTGAAATCCTTGGATATGGCCCTGAAGAATTGAATGGAAAAAGCTTTGCCGAAATCACCCATCCGGAGGATGTCAATTTGGACCTGGGCTATTTCCAGCAATTGGCCAAGGGGGAAATTTCCACTTATAGCATCGAAAAAAGGTTCATCCACAAAAACGGAAACCTGGTTTGGGGGGACTTGACGGGGACCTTGATCCGGGATGAGAAGGGGACGCCGCTTTATGGACTGGGGATGGTGGAGAATATCACCGGCCGAAAGGAGGCGGAAAAGACGGCCCAGCGTTACCAGCGGCTCGCGGCCTTGGGCGAGATGGCCGCCGGTATGGCCCACGAAATCCGCAATCCCACAGCCGCCATCTCGGCCCAGGCCCAGTACCTCTTGAAAAAAATCGATGGGAATGAAACGGCTTATGAACAACTCAAGGATATCATCCAACAATGCGAAAGGCTTGAAACCCTCGTCCACGATACGCTGGACTATTCCCCCGAGAAGAGATTCGAGGAGAGAACCGAAATCCCCGCCAAGGACCTGCTTCAAAAGGCCCTTTGGCTTGCCCAGACCCAGTTCGGCCCCAGCCATGCCCAGGTCCAAGTCATCCTGGATTCACCCGAAAACATGCCCCTTTTGAAGGTCCATCCCACCCGGATGGACCGGGTCCTGGTGAATTTGATCCTCAATGCCTTCCAGGCGATGCCGGAAGGCGGCCATCTCCTCTTGGGGGCAAAAAGGGTAGGAAACAAAGTGGTTATCAGGGTGCAGGACGACGGCAAGGGGATTACGGACGAAGAAATGGCCCGTTTGTTCGAACCGTTCTATACTTCCCGTAAGTTGGGATCGGGCCTGGGACTGGCTATCTGCCTAAAAATCGTCGAAGAGCATCAGGGCAAGATCAAAGTCGAGAGGGCGGAGCCCCGTGGCGCCGCTTTCACCATTGAATTGCCGGTCGAATAGGAAAAAACGTGAAAATACTCGTCATTGACGATGAAAAGTCGCTGGCCAAGACGCTCACCGCCTTTCTGAGGGACTTGGGCCACCAAGTGGAGACCGCTTTTACGGCTGTGGAAGGCCGGGAAAAGGCGCTCTTGTTCAAGCCGGACATCGTCCTGTTGGACGTGCACCTGCCGGACATTCTGGGACTGGAAATCATCGAGCAGATCAAGTCGAAGGCCCCCGCTACGGCGGTGGTGATGATTACCGGCTCCGGCACGGTGAAGCACGCGGTGGAAGCCATGCGAAAGGGCGCGGAGGACTATCTCACCAAGCCCCTGGACCTGGATGAACTGCAACTGCTGCTGGAAAAGATCACCGCCAACCTGAATCTGCGCCAGGAGGTGGCCGACCTGAAGAACGCCCTCCGGGAGGGCTACGCCAAGGACTATCTCTTCCTTTCCAGCCCCGACATGGCGAAGGTTTACGGGCAAATTGAAAAAGTCGCCTTCCAGGAAAATGTGACGGTGCTCGTCCTGGGGGAAACGGGCACCGGCAAGGAACATGTGGCCCGGCTTATCCATCTTTTTTCGCCCCGTTCGGCCAAACCCTTCGTGGAACTCCACTGCGGGGCTTTTCCCGAGACCCTCCTGGAATCGGAGCTCTTCGGCTATGAGGCCGGGGCTTTCACGGACGCGAAAAAACAGAAAAGAGGCCTATTCGAGGTGGCCCAGGGTGGCACGGTTTTCTTGGACGAGGTGGGGGAGCTGCCCCTGACCATCCAAACCAAACTGCTCAAGGTCCTGGAACAGAAAACCCTCAGGCGGCTGGGAGGCACCCAGGAAATCAAGCTGGATGTGCGGATCATTTCGGCCACCAACCGGGACCTGGAAAGAGACGTGAAGGACGGGAAGTTCCGGGCTGACCTCTTCTATCGTCTCAATGTGTTCCCCGTCTCCATCACGCCGTTGCGGGGAAGGAAAGAGGACGTGAAAAGCCTGATCGACTTTTTTTACAAGGAAGCCTGCAAGGCCTTCGCCAAGGCTTTGGAGCCGCTGGAAGAAGGTATTCTGGCGGTTCTCCAGTCCTATTCCTGGCCGGGTAATACCCGGGAACTAAAAAATGCGATCAACCGGATGGTGCTGACAGCCGAAGGAACCCGGATCATCAAGGACGATATCCCCCTGGAGATCACCGAACATAGCCCGGCTCCGGCTCCTGATAACGGAGGCGACCTTTCCATGGAGGAAGCCGAAAAGCGCAATATCCTCAAGGCGCTCCAGCGTACCTCGGGCAACAAATCCCTGGCCGCGAAGGAGCTGGGGATCAGCCGGAATACGCTTCTGAATAAGATCAAGCGATACGCGTTGGAATAGAATCCCGCTTCGTCCTCCGCCGCCGACTGCCCCTTTTATGCCTGCAAAAATTGCACAGTGCCTATTTTTTGCGCAGTTTTTTCACCGTCCCCTCCCCTGAAATATGCGTTTTCTCCACCTTTTTTTGGCATTCCAATTGCTTTGCCATATCCCGTTGTTTTAACTACGGGAGAAATAGGAATGACCTTATCCACGATTAAGCCGCCTCGGCCGAATCCGACCGGCTTGGCTGAAAAAAACATTCCAGTCTTGAACCCGCATGACTTTCGGGAAAGCCGGGGCACGGGCGAAACTTCCTTCGAGACTATCCAACCCTGGATCGCCATGGGCGGCCGTTTTTTGCTTCCCGTCAACCATTAATACCGGCAAGGAAATGTCATGAAATCGGAAAAAAGGGCCCGGTCCTGCCAGGAACTCTTGAGCCAGCTGGAAATGCTTAAAAAACGAAGCCGGGAACCGGGTTCGGTCTATTGGCGGAAAATGGGGAAATTAGCCCAGGATTTCACCGTTTGGCTTGAAAGAGCCAAGCCTTGGATGTCCTGCGCCTCCAGCCTTATCGCCCTCCGGGTGGAGCAGGTCATGGGGGATGTGGTTCCCGACCACTCTTGCGAAAGCAGCCTGATCAAGCTTTTTGACCTCATGGAGGAAGCCGGCCGTCAGTTGTCCAGCCCGGGCCTGCCCATTCAAGTCATTGATTTGAACGGGGAAGGGACGGCTTGCACGAGGCCCGACGATGAGTCCCTCCTAGTCGCCGGGGGAATCGGTTTGCCGTCGAGCCTGGTCGAGATTCCGGAGATCCTGCGTCCCCAGGGCAATGTTCCGGCACAGTTCCTTTACATCATTCCCAACTAAAACTTCAATCGACAGATCACAGTTCACGGCTGACAGTAAAAGCCTGTGTCCAAGCCTTCCTCTTGTTATGACCTGCCATCTGTGAGCTGTGGCCTGCCGTTGCCCAACATTTGGGCATTGCCAAGAACTTGGGCAGAGGGAAGAACCCGGCAAAGAGGCTAAAAGGGCTTTTTTCAAGATTTTTGAGAATGACAAAACTGGCAAGCCGCTTGCTTTAGAAGAGACGTCGTTCAACATCCTTAGAAAATTTTGGAGGAAAAAATGGCGAATTCCTTATCCAACAGCGGCTCCAGCGCCCCTTTATCCTTGCCGGCCATTAAGAGCCGGGATCTTTTCGAGGTTTTCCAGGCGGTCCTTGAAAAATGGGCCTTTTTGCCCTGCGATTACATCGGAAATGCGGTTGAAGGCCCGGCCTCCCTCCCCCTGGAGCGGATGGTCGGATTTTCCGGGCCCATGGAAGGATGCCTGGTGGTCCGCTCTTCGGCCCGTTTTGGGAAACACCTTTGGGAGAACGTCTCAGGAAACGACCTGTCTCCGGATGACACACCCCACGGCGACGCCTTCAGCGAGTTCGTGAACCTCTATTTCGGACATTTGCTGACCCTTTTCCGGCAGTCGGTCGAAGGCACCTTCGACCCTTTCCTGCCCCAGTCCAGCATTCCATCCCTTTGGCCCGACCGCCAGCCGGACGCGGCCCTGGCCCTTCTCGTCGAAAACATTCCCGTGGAAGTCCGCCTTTGGTTGGATAAACCTTCCACCACCGCCGTCCGGGTCCCGGACCATGAGTGACGGCGTATTGAATCCAAAATTCCTGGATCGGCAACTTTCGCAATTGGGCGCCCGAATGGCCCTTTGCGAGGAAGGCAACCGGAACGAAGTCCTGGCTTTGGCCACGGACTTCTCCACCTGGTTGACCTCCACCGCCGGTCTCCCGTCTTTTCCAGCGGGCCTGCTGGGCGCGCAGGCCCGTCAAGTCCTCCAGGGCTTGAACGTTGGACGCCCCGTCGAGCAAGTCTGCCAAAGGCTTTCCCAAGCCATGGCCGAAGCGGTCCACCACATGGGCCGGGTCCTGTCGGAGACGAAGCCCGGGGATGGCCCCGTGGAGCGGGAAAAACCTGAAACTACCCAAGACAAAAACCTGTTTGTCCTCAAACCCGAGGATTTGGACGGCTTCCAGGACTTCGTTGCGGAAGCCCCCGAACACCTGCAAGCCATCGAATCCGGGCTTTTGGCCCTGGCCCAGGGGGAGATTTGGGACCCCCTGAAGGTCCTCCGGCCCTTCCATACCCTCAAGGGCATCTGTGGTTTCATGGGCCTTTCGGGAATGTCGAAATTGGCCCACCAGGCGGAAGCCCTCCTGGAAAAATACAAGAACGGCCAAGGCCGCCCCTCGGAAAGGGAAGTGGACCTGCTCCTGGAATCGGGCGATGCCATGAAAAAGCAAGTGGACCTGGTCGCCAAGGGCCTTTCGGCAAGGAGATTCGCCCTGGTCGACATGGAACCTTTCCTGGACCATCTTTTAAGTGGCACCGTCCAAGGGCCCGCCGCTGGAACCCCAACCGCCACCCTGCATTCCAAAGACGATGTTCCCAGCCATGCGGATCATTCCCTGCGGATCAGCGTGGACAAAATGGACATGTTGCTGGAGGCCGTGGGGGAACTGGCCATTTGCCAGTCCCAGGTGACCGAAGGCATCGCGGCTTCGGGCATCCTGGGCCACCTGGGCTCAGAAGCCTCCCGCCTGGCCAAGATTTCGCGCCAACTGCAGGAAATCGTCCTGTCCTTGCGCATGGTGCCCGTGCAGCCCCTTTTCCAGCGTATGTCCCGCCTGGCCCGCGACCTTTCCAAGAAAACGGGAAAACCCTTGCGGGTGGAGCTGGAAGGCGGTGAAACCGAATTGGACAAGCGCATGACCGAGGAACTGGTGGATCCGCTCGTGCACCTTCTTCGCAACGCCGTGGACCACGGCATCGAGGGCCCTGAAAACCGGCGGAAGGCTGGAAAGGGCGCCGAAGCCCGCTTGTCCCTGAAGGCCGCCCACCAGGGAGGGGATTTCGTCCTCCGGGTCGAGGACGACGGGGCCGGCCTTCCCTTCGAGAAGCTCCGCCAAAAGGGAACGGCGATGGGTTATCTGGGCCAGGGCGGGGCTTCCGCCGAACGCCTTACCGAACTCATTTTCATGCCGGGCTTTTCAACGGCCGAAAGGGTGACCGAGGTTTCGGGCCGGGGAGTGGGCCTGGACGCGGTGAAACGCAAGGTGCTGTCCCTCAAGGGGTCCATCCAGGTGGAAAGCCAGGAAGGCCGTGGTACGACCTTTGTCATCCGCATCCCCCTCACCATGGCCCTGATCGACGGCATCGTGGTGCGGGTGGGGGCCAGCCGCTACATCCTGCCTTCCTTCCACGTGCGCCAATTCATGGCCTTCCGCGAGACCCAAAGCCACCAGGTGGCCCAGGCCCGCGAGTGGATGACGACTTCCGTCGGGCAGCTTCCGGTGGTGGAGATCTCCGAATGGTTCGGCTGTGGCGCCGAAAAAGGAAACCATTCGGTCGTGGTCCACGTGGAAGTGGGGGACAAGGAAGCCTGTCTGGTGGTGGATGAAGTGGTGGGAAAACAGCAAGTGGTGGTAAAGGGCCTGGGGGCGCATCTCCAGGGGCTCCCGGGCGTGGCCGGCGGTGCCATCCTGGGGGATGGACGGGTGGGATTCATTCTCGACCTCAACGCCCTCGTCCAAGGCGGCCGTATCAGGCCCGCCGTCGTTGCCGGCAACTAAATATTTCAGGAGAAATGTCATGAAGAAAGCGGTTCTGGCGCTGGGGTTGATTTTGCCAATGATAGCGAATGGAAGGATGCAGGCCGAGGGCTTGCCCCGGCACGGCCGTTTTATTTCCCAGCAGACTTTCGATTTAATCCAGCATCTGTCCCAAAAAAAAGAAGTGGTGGAGGACATTGAGGAGCAAAACCACCGGTTGACGGACGACGCGGCGGTCGAGGAAATCCAAGACCAATGGCTCCGCAGCACCGAAATTTCAGGCCTGGTGCAGGCCTACCGGGAAAAGCCCTCCTGCCGGGAAATGCGGGACTGTTTCTCCAAGGAAATATCGCTGGTGGATTGCTTCACCCTGGACGCCCAGGGGCGGGTGGTGGGGACGCTTTATAAGACCCACGATTTCCGCCAGGACGAGGACCCTTGGTTTGTCCATTGCTACAACCATGGAAAAGGGAAAGTTTACATGAATGAGGCCCTACCCATGCTGCCGGGGTCCCCTGTCGAGATATCCATGCCTGTCATGGACGGTGACCGGACGGTGGGGGTCTTGGTAGCCACCATCCTGCCGGAAAAGTAAGGAAAGGCGAAAAGGATGAAAACCATGATCTCCAAAACCGAAGGGCGGTATCTCACCTTTGCCGTGGCGGATGGCGAATACGGGGTGGAAATCCAGAAAGTGCGGGAAATTCTTGAGCCGTCCCTGATGGAACCCCTTTCGAATCCCACCTCCCATGCCCGGTGGGTCCTCCGGGTCCGCGGCCGGGTGGTACCGGTGGTGGACCTGCGCCGCCGCCTGGGCCTGGAAAAAACCGGGGCCCGGCCAACTCAATCCGTCCTTACGGTCATGGTCCGGGGATGGAATGGGCCCCAATTGATGGGCTTGTTGGTGGATGGAATACGGGAAGTCGTCCAGCTCTGGAGCAGAGACCTGGAGGGGATGGAAGACAAGATGGAAGGGGCCGGCGGGGGATGTTTCTACGGTCCTATCTGCTACCAGGACCGCGAACTTCTTTTGCTGGACGTGGACGGCCTTTCGCAGGAGATGGCGTTCCGGGAATTTCATGCCAACGACGAATGTAAACCATGAATCCGTTTGGAAGGATGTGGGTGTTTTATTTCCTCGCTTCCAACGCCCTTTTTGCCCAGGCAAGTCCGGCGGACTGGGCCCACCCGATCAATGCGGACCGTCCGGATCTGGCCAATTCGGCGGAAACGGTAGGCTCCGCCGTTTTCCAACTGGAAGGCGGCCTTAACCGGATGACCAACCCAGGCGGGACAGGCGCCATTCTCTCCGTGCCGCTGATGCTTCGTGCCGGCCTGGGTGAATCTTGGGAGGCCCGCTTTTCCACCCAAGGGCTCCAAATGGCGGATAGGGGCGGCCCCCTAACGGGCCCCCAGGATCTCGGAGTGGGCATCAAATGGGCTTTTTATCACGAGGAGGGCGCGGTTCTGGCAGCCATGGGTTTGCTGGCTCAAACCAGCCTCCAGGATTCGGGCAAAGGCTTGGGCTGGACGAACAACAGCCTGGCTTTGGCCGCCGATCTTCAACTCCATGGAGAAACGGGATTGACCCTCAATTTGGGATTTGATCCCGGCAGTTCCCTGGAAACGGACCCGAAAAGCTGGTCTTGGGCGGCGTCTTTCGGGTTCCCCTTTTCGCGGTCCTGGTCGGGTTATTTTGAAAGGTCGGGAATCATTCCCGAGGCGGGCGATTCCACCCTTGGCCTGGACGGGGGGGTGAAATTTCTTCCTTCCCCCGATGTCCAACTGGATGCCTCCGCCGGCCTCTTCCAAGCCGGCAATCAAACCCAAACCGTCCTCTCCTTGGGCTGCAGTTTCAGGGTCGGTCCTGAAAAAGCAGATTCCAACCCATCCTCCCTTTTGAAATAGACCCGGCAAAGCTGGTCCGGTTTTTTTCAATCCATAAAATTTTCCAGCCGCCGTCGCTGCCCAGAAATTGGGCATTGCCAAGAAGTTGGGCAGAAGGAAGAACCCGGCAAAGACTCTGAAAGGGCTTTTTTCAAGATTTTTGGACATGACAAAACTGGCATCTGGGTTGCTTTAGCAAGAGGAGCCAAAGGCCCTTGGGCGTCGGTAAGGGCCGTTCGAAGAAGCCTCTCAGTCGGAAGACCGGTCCAAAAGATGCCGGAATTCAAAAGGAGCAAGCATGGAAACAACCTTGAAGAAAGTGGAGGGGAAATACCTCACCTTCCGCTTGGGACGCGAGGAATACGGCATCGAGATCCTGAAAGTCCGCGAGATCGTGGCTTACATGGAGATCACACCCGTTCCCCTGACGGCCCTTTACATCCGCGGCGTCGTCAACCTCCGGGGAAAGATCATCCCGGTGGTGGATGTGCGCCGGAAGTTCGGCCTGCCGGAAGTGGCGGCCAGCCGGGACACCTGCATCATCACGGCGATGGTGGAGGGGAAGGAAGGGGAAGTGCTGACCGGGCTCCTGGTGGACGGCGTCAGCGAGGTCACCCAGGTAGCGGCCTCCGAAGTGGAGCCGGTCCCCGCCCTGGGCGAGGACATGAAGCTGGATTTTGTGACGGGTCTGTCCAAGACCAAAGGAAGGGTCATCGTCCTGTTGGACATGGACAAGGTCATGCAGGGTCAGGACCTGGAAGAACTGCAAAAGCTGGAGAAATTCACACAGGACGCCAAGGCGTCCACAAAAAAGGAGGGTTGAGCCATGGGTTTCAATCGAATGAAGCTGGATACGAAGCTGGTGGGGTCGTCCATTCTGGTGGCGACGTTGATGGTTTTCTTTTTTATCCAATTTCTTTCACTGCTGCACTCGGCGGGGAAAGGCCTGGACCGGGTGGTCAAGGCGAGCACGGCCATCCGTGTGGCCCAGGAGTTGAACAATGATTTTCAATTGGCGGTTTCCAAGGGGAAGGATGTGGCCATCGTCAAGGACCAGAAGCACAAGGATGCGACCACGGTCTACCTGAAAAGGGCTCAGGAAGCCCTCGAGGACCTGCAAAAAAGCAACCCGGACGCCGACGAGCAAGATGACCTGCGCAAGCTGGGGGACCAGTTGGAGAGCGTCGGCGGAAAGCTGACGACCTTGATCCAGATGGATATTGAAAAGCCGACTTCCCTCGAACTGTACACGTCCTATTTGAAGGATATCACCATCCAATTCGACGATACCAATCAGTCCTACGTCGACCTTTTGGACAAGAAAGTCGAGGAATCCCAGGCTGCGGTTATCGCCCAAATCGAGCAAGGAAAACTCATCGGCACACTCCTGGTCGTACTGGTGCTGGGGGGCATTTTGCTCAACCTCCTGATTTCCATGGGTGTGGCCCGTACTTTGAGGACCCTGACCCGCAACCTCATCGAGAGTTCAGAACAAGTGACCTCGGCCTCGGTCTTGACCTCCGCCTCCAGCCAGCAGTTGGCGGAAGGCGCGGGTGAATCGGCTTCCAGCCTGGAGGAAACCAGTTCCTCGCTCGAGGAAATGGCCTCCATGACCCGGCAAAACGCCGAAAACGCGGTCCGCGCCACCAAGCTGGTGGAGGACACCCGTGCCATGGTGCTCCAGGGCAACCAGGCCGTCGAACAGACGGTGAAGTC
>JAJPJW010000155.1 GCA_021324075.1 Pseudomonadota bacterium
AGCACCATGGTGCTCATCAACCCCCAGGGGGAAAAACGCGAACGCAAGCTGACCAACTACGCGAAGCTCCAGAGGGACGGCGTGGACAACCTCCTGCTGGCCAAGTTCCTGGAACCCGCCGACGTGCGGGGGACGGGGTTCCTCCAGGTGGAGCATAGCAACGCCGACGACGACCAGTGGATCTTCCTCCCGGCGCTGGCCAAGAGCCGCCGGCTGGTGGCCAACAACAAGAAGGACAGCTTTTTCGGTTCCGACTTCTCCTATGGCGACATCACGCTGCCCAAGGTGGATGCCTACAAACACACGCTGAAGGGGACCGAAACGATCGGCGGATTGGACTATTACGTCATCGAATCGGTCCCGGCCAGCGATACGCTGAAGGACGACACGGGCTACAGCCGGAAGATCACCTGGGTCCGCAAGGATAATTTCCTGGAGGGGAAGGTCGAGTATTACGACCTGAACGGCGAGCTCTTCAAGACCCAGATCACGGCCGACCACAAGAAGCTGGAGTCGGACCCCGACCGCTGGCTGGCCCTGCGCCGGGAAATGACCAACGTGCAGACCGGCCATAAGACGATCTTCACCTTCGACCAGGTCACGAATGGGGCCGGCATCGAAGAAGGCCTCTTCACCACGCGCAGTTTGGAACGGCCGTGAACCGGTTCCGCCGGGCCTTGGGCCTGCTCCTCCTCGCGGCCCCGCTCCTGGCGGGGTCCCCGGGCTGGGCCGACGGGACGGACGCTCAGGGCGCCCCCCCGTCGGATCCCTTGGCCGACTTCTGGCGGGACGAGAAGGCCAGCCTGGCCCTGCGGACCGACTACTACGACAACTCGAAAACGCTCGACGGTGAGAAAAACCCCTGGGGCGGCACGGCCGAGTTCCGGGCCTACCCCCTGGTCGACTCCGGCCTGGACGGGAAGGCCGACGCCCGCCTGACCGAGCCTAATTGGATCAACGGGGACTCAGCCGCCTTCGACCTTGTGGAAGGCTACGCGGCCTTCCACCTGGGAAGCTTCGACTTGCGGGTGGGAAAGCAGGTGGTGGCCTGGGGAAAGGCCGACGGCATCAACCCCACGGACAACCTGACCCCCCGGGACCTGACGCTCCAACTGCCTTTCGACGAGGACTTCCGGTTCGGGACCTGGTCCCTCAAGCTGGACTACTACCTGGACGGCGAGGTCTCGTTGACCCTTTTCACGACGCCTTTTTTCGAACCCACGAAGTTCCCCTTGCCGCCGGGCAGCGGATTCTCCTTCCGCGCCGATACGCCCGCCCAAACCCTGGCCAACAGCGAGGTGGCCTTGAAATTGGCCAAAACGGGCGGCGACTTCGATTGGTCCCTCAGCTATTTCCGGGGTTACCGCCTCTTCCCGGACGTGAACCTGGACGGCAACGACCCTTCCACCGGAACGATCGACATCCATTACAGCCAAGTGGACGTGGTAGGCGCCGATTTCGCCCGTAACCTGGGGCCCTTCGGCCTGCGGGGCGAGGCGGCCTATTTCCACCCCACGGGGCCGGACCCCTCCGACCCGAACCAGATCCGTCCCTATTTCTTCGGGGTTTTGGGAGCGGACCGTTCTTTCGACCAGGAACTCAACCTCAATGTGCAGGTCATCGCGCGCTTCGTGCAGGATTTCGCGCCCCTTGCGGCCCCCAACCCGGCCGCCCTGCAGGTGGACCAGCTCAACGCCATCGTGAACAACCAGCAGGATCCGGAGAGCTGCGAAATGAGCTTCCGCGTCAGCGACAACTGGATGAACGAGACCCTGGGGGCGGAGGTCTTCGGGGTCATCGACCTGACCCGCAACGACGGCTACCTGCGGCCCTCGGTCAATTACGCCTTCAACGACCGGGTCAAGGGATGGATCGGCTACGACCTTTATTACGGCTACGACAACACCCAGTTCGGGTTCCTGAAGCCCATCCAGGGCCTCTTCAGCGAGCTGCGTTACACCTTTTGATTCCGAAGGAAGTGAACATGGAACAGACCGTCACAAAACAAGAGGCCCGGCCGGTGGAGCCGGCCCACGAGGTGGATGAGATCGCGCGGATGTTGGGGCTCTTAAAGGGGCATTTCCGCCACAAACCCCACTTCTACTTCCTCGACCTTTTCCTTTGCCTGGTTTTGGGCTATGGCGGGGCGGCCGTTTATTTGACCCTTTCCTGGAAACACCCGGTCCTGGAGGTTGTTTCGCTGGTGACCGCCGCCGCGGCCCTGTTCCGGCTGGGCTGTTTCATCCACGAAATCGCCCATATGCCCAGGGGGGCGATGAGAGCCTTTAAGGTGGCCTGGAACATAACGGCGGGGATCCCCCTGGGGATTCCCTCTTTCCTCTACCTCAACCACCTCCACCACCACAGCACCAAGACCTACGGTACTTCGGGCGACGGGGAATACCTCCCGCTGCGCCAGGAAGGCGGCTGGAAGGTTTTCCTCTCCCTGCTCCAAATCCCTTTGACGCTGCTTTTGGTTCCTTACCGGTTCCTCATCCTGGTGCCGGCTACCCTGCTGATCCCGGGAGGGCGCCCTTGGCTCCTGAAAAACGCCTCTTCCTACACGATGGTCCCGGCCTACCGTTACGGAAAGGAACCCCGGTCCGAGGCCTGGTGGCTCTGGGCCGACCTGGCGACCAGCGCCTGGCTTTGGTCGACGGCCTTCCTGTTTTGGACCGGGGCCGTGCCGGCGGCCATCGCGGCCAAATTCCAGCTCCTGGTGTTCCTGGGCGTCTGTTTCAACGGCTTCCGGAACCTCTTCGCCCACACCTACCGGAGCGACGGCCGGCCGAAGGACCATTTCCAGCAGTTCGAGGATTCCATCACCATCCAGGCGCCCTGGGTCGTGGAGAAGCTCTTCTTCCCGGTAGGCCTCAAGTACCACGCCTTGCACCACCTTTTCCCGAACATCCCTTACCACGAGATGGGGGCGGTCCACCGGATATTGACCGAGAACCTTCCGGAGGATTCTTTTTATAGGAAGAACGTCCCCAGCGGCTTGGGTGACGCGGCGCGCGGGCTTTTCTTTCCGGCAGGAGGGGTTTGACTGCCCTCCCAGCGAGGGAATTGACCCGCATCCATGGCCGGTTCGGTTAAGATAGCCCCCATGCCCCAAGCCCGGACCCATCTCATCGTCGGAACACCCTGTTACGGCGGGCAGGTCACCAGCCTTTACACCACTTCACTCATGAAGCTCCAGGCGGCCTGCGCCCAGCGCGGGGACATCGACATGGGGGCCAACCTGTTGTGGGGGGACGCCTTGATCACCCGGTGCCGCCAGAACCTGGTCACCCAGTTCCTGGAAAATTCCCCGGCCACCCACCTGATCTTCATCGACGCGGACATTTCCTTCGACCCTTCCCAGGTCTTCCGGCTGCTGGATTCCGGCGCGGACATTGCCGCGGGGGTCTATCCCACCAAGAAGGTCGACTGGACCAAGCTGGGGGCCCTGGCCAAGGCGGGGATACCCAACCTGGAATCCGCCTCCCTTTCTTATGTATTGGAGTTTGAGAACCCCGCCAGGATCGAAACCCGCAACGGATTCGCGAAGGTCCGCTACGCAGGGACCGGCTTCATGATGATCCGCCGGGAAGTGCTGGTGAAGATGATCGAGCATTACCCCGAACTGCGTTATTCCAACGAACACCAGGCCCAGGACCCTTGGAAGGGAAGCAAGTGGCGCAGCGCACTGTTCAATTGCGTCCTGGACGGTGCAGTGGGGACCTACCTCAGCGAAGATTTCAGCTTTTGCAAGCGCTGGACCGACATGGGCGGGGAAATCTGGGTGGACCTCAACAGCCGCTTGGGCCATACGGGCACCATGACCTTCAACGGCAATGCCGCAACCCAGTTCACGGCGCCCCCTGAACAGCCTAAGACCAAATAATCTTTAACCACAGGGTTCACAGAGGGCACTGAGTAAGGCTTTCTTTGTCTCTGATAAATTTTGCCTCTGTGTACTCCGTGGTTCAAATTTTCTTTATTCGGTTGTGACCATCCGTTGCATGGCCTCGTTATAGCGGTTGCCGGCCACGCGGATCTTCGAAAGAACCGCCTTTATTTCCGACAGGTCCCCTTCGGTCAGGTCCATCTCGGCGGCCCGGGCGTTTTCCTCCAAGTGTTGGATCTTGGTGGTGCCGGGTATGGGCACGATGTCCTCGCCTTGGTGCAGGAGCCAGGCCAGGGCGATTTGGGATGCGGTGGCCTTTTTCACGGCCGCCAGCTTCCTCACTTCCTCCACCAGCTTGATGTTTTCCTTGAAGTTCTCCCCCTGGAAGCGGGGGAGGTTGCGCCGCATGTCGTTTTCCGCCAGGTCCTCGGGTTTCTGGATCTGCCCGGTGAGGAAACCCCGGCCCACGGGGCTGAAGGGGACGAAGCCGATCCCCAGTTCCCGCAAAGTCGGAAGGATTTTCTCCTCCACACCCGTTTCCCAGAGGGAATACTCGCTTTGAAGCACGCTCAAGGGGTGGACGGCGTGGGCCTTGCGGAGGGTCTGGGGCCCCACTTCGCTCAAGCCCAGGTACTTCACCTTGCCTTCCTTGACCCACTGGGCCATGGCGCCCCATGTTTCTTCGATTGGAAATTTGGGGTCCTTGCGGTGAAGGTAAAGCAGGTCGATATAGTCGGTGCCAAGCCGCTTTAGACAGCCCTCTACGGCCTTGCGAACGTTGGCCGGGGAACCGTCCAGGTTGTCGGGCCCGGACTTGCCATCCTTCCAGGCGATCTTGGTGGCCACCACCACCTGGCTCCTCCTGCCCTTCAGGGCCCTGCCCAGCAATTCCTCGTTCAGGAAGGGGCCGTAGGCTTCGGCCGTATCCCAAAAATGAATCCCCAGTTCCAGGGAACGGTGCAGGGTCCTGAGCGATTCGGATTCATCAGCCTTGCCGTAGGCGAAACTCATGCCCATGCAACCCAGCCCCAGGGCCGAGACTTCCAGCCCTTGTCTTCCCAACTTGCGCTTTTTCATGGCCAACCTCGTTTTTGGTGGAATGCGGTTATCTTAGTCGGGGAACCGAAATAAAAGAAAGGGATCAAAGGCTGTTCCTTTAATGAAGTAGAACCCTCTTTCAGGGGCCCAGGGATAAAAGTTGCGGGGCCGGAATATTGGATGGGTGTAAAATGAGGCCGCCGTTATTTGAACCGGGGAGGTCACTATGGGGCTCATGGATATGTTCGGGAAGAAAAGTCCGTTGGTGGACGGCAAGGCCACCCTTTCAAATGTCGCGGGAAAGCTGGCCGGCCTGCCCGGCGCCACCCCCGAGGGGGATTTCGCCGTAAGGTTCATGCCCGATGACAAAAAATACCTGAACAACCGCAATGGCGTGGCCAATCCCAGCGGCCTGCTGGACCTGAAGATCAAGCTGGACCCCGCCGGGCGCCAGGCCTTCCTGCAGGCGGTGGAAACCATGAAAGACAAACCCGTTTTCGTGAGCGGGGTGGTGGCGAACGACGATTCCCTCGGCGGCAAGGCCTTGGTACAGCCCCTGGACGCGATCTACAGCCCCATGGACCCCGACCAATACCCGGCCTGGTTCAAGGCCATCCAAGGGAACCTGAAGGACCCCAATGCGGTGAAGGTGTACCGCATCGTCGCGGCCACGGACGCCTCCAAATCGGCCAAGCCCCCCAAGGCGGACGAGAGCCGCACCGTACATGCCTCCTTCCCCTATCCGCCCAAGCCGAACTTCCCCAAGATCAAGATCGATTTTGAGGTAAGGGCCAGCTTGAACCTGAAGGCGGACTTCCGGCTGAACAACGACCAAATGCGCCAGCGCGTCGAACTGGACCTGGGTATTGAGACCGCCGCGGAAAACGGCCCGGGGGTCTTTGTCGGCGATTTTGTGGCCTATTGGGCCAACGAGTAGGGGACGGTTATCAGCTATCAGGTACCGGCGAAACGGGGGGCCCAGGATGTGGGGTTGCCGGCAACCGGCAACGGATGGCACTGAACCTGATTTTTAAAGTTTTCCCTTTTGGAGCCGTTAGAATAGCCGACTTTCAAAAGGGAAAACGGTATGGTTCCGCGGCGCTTATCGACGCTCATTTTGTGGGGGCTTTTTTGCCTCGCCCTGCCGGTTTTTGCCCATGCCCAAGCGACCGCCACGGCCACCAAGACCGCCAGCAATACCCCGACCGATTCGGCCACCCGCACTCCTTCCGGAACACCCACCGACAGCGCCACCCCCACGAACAGTTTCACCCCCAACCCCACCCTGACCCCGCCTTGCGGCGGGGCGGCCAGCATCTTTGGGGTCACCACCATCTCCCAGTTCGGGGCTTCCACCAACACCATGCGGGCCAGTTTTTTCAGCCTGAGCGTTCCCGCCACCGTTTACAGCCTCTGGCTTTACAGCACCAACCCCGGGGCCCAGGTCATGGCGGGTGTTTACTCGGGTTCGGTCAGCAGCATCGGGAGCCTGGTCGTTTCCTCCGCCCCGCAAACGATGATCACGGGCTGGAACGGGATTCCCATCACGCCCACTTACATGGCCGCGAACACCTATTGGCTGGGCTATTGCTATAGCGGCGCCACCTTCACGGCCCATTACATCAATTCCACGACGCCCAACGCCCTCGCCTTCACCAATGGAAGCGTCGCCTTCGGCACCATGCCCGCCAGCATGCCGGCCACCATCAACTACGATTCGGCCACGCCCTATATTTCCGATTCCATTTACGCGGTTTATTGCAACGCCCCCACCAATACGCCCACCGCCACCCGCACCCCCTCCTCCACCCCGACGCCGACGATTACCCCGACCTTCACCAATTCCTTCACACCGACCTCCACCGGATCCCCGGACACCTTTACCCCCAGCTACACCCCGACCTCCTCGGCCACCCCAACTCCCAGCTTCACCCCCACCCAGTCGCCGACCTTCACCTATTCACCCACGCCCGACCTGAGTCTCACGCCGGAATGCGGCGCGGCGGCGACCTTTTTTGGCGACAACCAAGCCTGCTGCGGGCCGACCACCGCCTTTTCACTCTATGCCTTCCGCGCCTGCCGCTACACCTTGAACCAAACGGGGACGGTGGAAACCATGTCCCTCTACCTTCCGCCGCAGGATGCGGGGGAGTTTTACGTCACGACGGCCATTTATTCCAACGGCCCGGGAACGGTGGTCGGCAACCTTTTGACCCAGGCCGTCACTTACCAGGCTTCCGTGGCGGGCTGGAACGTCTTCCAGGTCGCGCCGATGGGGCTGACGGCGGGGGATTACTGGCTCGCCTATATGTATTCGGGCTCCTCGCCCAGCACCTTCGCCTTGGATTACCAGACCTCACCGCCCCCGGGCAACAGCGCCGTATCGATGACCGCCTGTAATTACGGGCCTCCGCCCGCCGGCGCCAATTTTACTTTTCCGACAACCGGGGCCTTTGTCCCGACTTCCCCCCCTCCCCCCACGCCGGGGAGCCATTACGCCAACCAATTTTATGAACCCATCGTGGCCAATTTTTGCCCGGGGTTCGTGTCGACGAACACCCCCACCAACTCGCCGACCATGACGGCGACCCAAACGCCCACGCCCACCGCCACCTCACCTTGCGGGGGTTCGGCGTCCTATTTCGGGGACACCAATACCACGGGCATAACCGTGCTGGCGCCGCCGGTGCAACTGATGGCCTGCCCCTATTCCATACCGGTCGACGGCACGGTTTACGCCCTATCGGTTTACGCGTCGGCTTCCGTCAGCGCCCTGGCGGAAGTGGCGCTCTACTCCAACCAAAGCGGGACGATGGGGACGCTGCTGGTCGATTCGGGCTCCACTCCGCAAACGCTCACGGCGGGCTGGAACGACTTCCAGGTACCCGCGACGGCGGTGACGGCGGGAACCTACTGGCTGACCTTCCTTTACGACGCGCCCGTCAGCTATTCGGTCGTCTACCAGGCG
>JAJPJW010000213.1 GCA_021324075.1 Pseudomonadota bacterium
CAACGCCATGTGGGTCATCGGTGGGGAAGACGAGGCCTTTTATTTCGGGGATGATTGGCTCTCACCACCCTTTGTCAATCCCACGTTTACTCCAACCTTCACCCATACGCCCACGATTACGCCGACCCCCACCATTACGCCGACTCCCAGCGCCACCTGCGGCCCGGGAACCCATTTAATGCTCACTTGGCAGGGCCGGACCGGGATGCCGGTCAATTTGGGCGGTTTTGGAGTCGGGACGATTGCTTCCTTTACTTATGTGGCGGGTGGAAATACGGGCATCGCGAACAGCTTCGGCCAGCCTTCGCTGCAGGCCTACAACGCCTATTACGATACTTGGTACACCGGGTTGCCGAACATGCCGGTCCCCCGCCAAAGCCTGGGCGTGGGGGTCATCAACAACACGCTATATGCCGTCGGTGGTTTCGTTGAGGCCTCGGGACTGCAGGGCATCACCAATAGTATGGAAGCCTATAACCCAACCTTGCCCGGTCCTTCGGGCAGTTGGACGACAGCCCTTCCCTCCATGACCTATGCCCGCCAGAACCTGGGTGTGGGGGTCGTCAATAACACCCTCTACGCTATCGGCGGCGATAATGGCAGCGGAACCTACTATAACTATGTGGAAGCTTATACCCAGGGGGGGAGCTGGAGCATGATGGCTCCACTCAACATTCCCCGCAGCGGTTTTGGCGTGGATGTGGTCAACGGCAAAATCTATGTCATGGGGGGCAAGAACGACACCGGTTATTTGAACTCGGTCGAAGTGTACAATCCCTATTTCAACACTTGGTCCCTTTTATCGCCGATGAAGGTTTCGAGATCGCAGTTGGCCGCAGGCGACGCTAATGGGATCCTGTACGCTATCGGCGGGTACAACGGAACCGTTCTAAATACGGTGGAATCCTACAATATCGGCAACAATTCCTGGTCCGAGGAAACGGGCCTGAACTATGCGCGCGCCAGCCTGGGAGTGGCCGAAGCGGTCGTTCCCAGCGAATTATTGGCCTTGGGCGGATTGGGAGCCAGCAACAGCTACTTGAACGTCAATGAAATTCCCGTACCGGTCTGCGCGGTTCTCACGCCTACTCCCACGCCCACCTTGGGCACGGGAATCCTCACCTTGGCCAATTGTCCGACCGGCCATATCTGCGCCCTGACGATGGCCCCCGTGAGTCCTGTCCTACCGGTCCCCGTCGCTCGTTCGGGCAGCACCCTGGCCAATTTTACCCCCTCTTCGGGCCCCAATACGGGTACGGCGGGCCTTTATCTGGTCGGCGGGTTCGCCAGCTTCCACAATGACGTGTGGTCTACGACCGATGGGGCCCATTGGGCCGAATTAACTCCCGCCGCGGCCTTTAGCGGAAGGGGAGGGCATGGTCTGGCGAGTTTCAATGGAAAGTTGTGGGTAATGGGAGGATTTGACGGCACCAATGAATTGAATGATGTCTGGGATTCGGCCGACGGCCAAAACTGGGCCCTTGCCAACAATTCGGCCACCTCCAACGGCCGGTCGGGCCATTCCATGATCGTCTTTAACCCTTCCACCGGTTCAGGCCAGGACGGCCAAATATGGGTGATTGGCGGCCTGGCTTCCGGCGGGTTGTTGAACGATGTTTGGTCTTCCACGGATGGTTCCAATTGGAGCCAACAGCCCAACGCGTCCTTCAGCCCACGCACGGGCCAAGAATCCCTGGTTTTCAACAACAGGCTTTGGGTCATCGGAGGCTTGTCTTCCAATGGACTCCAGAACGACGTGTGGTCCACGGCGGACGGGGCGACTTGGACGGCCTATCCCAGCGCGCCCTTCAGCCCCCGGGAAAGTTTTGTCCTTACCAATTATGATGGGGCCATGTGGGTCATCGGCGGCAAGGATAATTCGGGCGACCTGAACGACGCCTGGTATTCCACCGATGGGCGGCATTGGCTCCAAGCCGCCAGCAGCCTGCCTTTTACTCCCCGCCAAGCCATGGCTTCCGCGGTCTTTAACAACAACCTTTGGATCATGGGCGGCAACGACGGTTCTAACGAAGGGGACGTTTGGGTGGTTCAGCCCCCAGCGTCGTCGGCGATTACGCCCACCGCCACGCCAACGCCTCTTCTCCTATCCTGTCCCCAAACGCGTTCTTGGGCCGTGTCTTATCCTTACGGGTTGGCGGCGGACAGCCAGGGGTTGATTTATGCGGCCGACGGCCAATCGGGGCTTATCGACATTCTTTCCTCTTCGGGAGGCGTTTTGAGGCAGGTGGGAGGAGGGACTTTGAATACGGCGATGGGTGTGGCCGTGGATGGGAATGGAATTATCTACGTTACGGATCAGGCCCAAAACCAGGTTGATCTTTTCAACCCACAAGGGGCCTTGGTCGGACAATGGGGGTTAACGTCCGGAGGAATCGGACCCGGACAATTCGCAGCTCCTTTCGGAATAGGGGTCAATAACGCTGGAACCTCCATCTACGTGGCGGATTTGGACAATCAACGGGTGCAGATATTCACCAACCAAGGTTATCCGTTAGGCCAATTGGGCGATGGCGGCGAATTCAGCTCGCCGGCCGGGGTCGGCCTGGACAGCATCGGGAACGTTTATGTGGCCGATTCGGATCAAGGCACAATCCATGTGTTTTCCCCCCAAGGTGGCCCCATCACCCAGTGGTCCGTAACATCCGGAACGCCTTTGTTAACGGCTGAGTTTGTGGCACCAGGGCCGAATGGACTGGTTTATGTTTCGGACGGCTTTAAGTCCGTTGGCGCGTTCGATCAAAACGGGAATTTCATCGGGGCATTGCAGGGAGGGAACGCGGTTTTTGGCGATACAGAAGGACTTGCCGCCGGTTCCAACACCCTTTTTGTCGCGGATTCTGGAAACAGCCAGGTTATTTCGTTTGGCCTTTGTTCCCTCAATGGGACCCCGGTAGGGACACCCGTCAGCAATGGAACAGCCGTCGGAACGCCGACGCCTACCTTCACGCCGACTTTGACGCCCACATGGACGCCCACCCAAACGCCGACGTGGACGGCTACTTCCTCGCCCACGTTTACGGCGACGAACACCACCACGGATACCGCGACATGGACTGCCACCAACACCGCCACGGGCACTTTCACCGAGACGCCCACAAATACGCCCACCCAAACGCCGACGTGGACGGCTACTTCCTCGCCCACGTTTACGGCGACGAACACCACCACGGATACCACGACATGGACTGCCACCAACACCGCCACGGGTACTTTCACCGAGACGCCCACTTCGACCGCCACCCTCACCGCCACTTTGACCTCCACGAGCACTGCGACTGCCACGGCCAGTTGGTCTCCGACGCCGACTTCGAGCTTTACGGCAACGATGTCGCCCACCCTTACCGCGACTTTCACATCAACCGTTACGCCAACCTTCCAGTTCAGCGATGACTGCAGGGACGGGCCTTGTCACCTTCGGTGCCAGAAGGACGACGACGAAGGGAAAGAAAAGAATCGTCCGCCTCATAGGGAAGGGAATAATGGCCGGGTTACTTTAAGCTGGCAAAACGCTGAAAGAGGCCCCTTCAGGCACCCGGATGGCTATTGGCTTTTCCGTTCCAACGAACCGGGCGGTTCTTACCAACTGGTCAAAGTCGTCATTTCGAGCGGGGTGGAAATAGAAACCTTCGATTTCCCAGGCCCGGGGAATTGGTGTTATACGGTTCAGGCTTTCCAGGGTGGGACGGTCAGCGAGGCCACTGAACCTTGTTGTGTCCAGATAAATGGTTCGTTTGCTTCGACACCGACCAATACTTTGACGCCCACTTATGCGGTGACGGGCAATTCCACCTTCACGCCGACACCGACTAAAACACCTACCGTGGCCGCCACCAACACTCTTACGGTTTCGCCGACATGTACTTCCACACCGACGGCCGCCGTGGTTTCCTGCGACTTCAACCCATGCCAGCTACAAGCCGATGTCGACGGCGAAAAGGTACGTTTGACTTGGAACAAGGCGGAGAAAGGGACCTTTTCAAATCCCCAAGGATATTATGTCTACCGTTCGTCCTCCATTGGAGGGACAAGCTCGATTATTGGAACAGTCAGCAATAATGGTGACGATTGGAAGAACAGTGGGTCGACCGCTTTCGTCGACAGGCCGGGCCGAAGCCAGTGGTGTTATTCAGTCAAGGCCTTCAAGGGGGGGAACCTTAGCGAACCGACCAACACCCTTTGTGTCCGTATGGGGGATATGGATGTTGCGGGCAACCCTGCAGGGCCGATGGGGAACGGGGATGACAACGCATCGGTCTTGGGTTCGGTGCCAACTCGGACGGATGATTTCGGCCAAACCGTCCAAGCGTTACCGAATGTTTCGCGGGACGGACAGTCGATTCATTTCCGTTTTGAGTTGCCTTACCCGATCACAGTGAAATTGCGCCTTTTCGACCTGCTCGGCGAAGAGGTCCTGGACACGGATATCCCGGGGCAGGAAGGCGAAAATAGTTTTACCTGGGACCTTAAGAACCGGTTTGGAACGTCGGTGGCCAGCGGACTTTATGTTTATTCCCTTGAAACAACCGATGGCACGGGGCTTCATCAGAAAATGGGTAAGCTGCTCATCCTCCATTAGGTTTAATCCACCTCTTTTCACTTGTTCCAGACAATTCAAGCCTTGCTTGTCCCATCTTCTTATGAAGCACTTGGTGGCACCCCCTTCTTTCTTCCCGTTTCCAAGCGACACATCCAACCTTGGATCTTTTATTTTTAGAAGATGGGCTAAAATAAGAAATCCTTATTTGAAACGAGACCGCTTTGACTCCCACTTCCATCCACCTGGTCGTCGGCACCCCCTGTTACGGCCGGCAGGTCGCCTGTTCCTACCTTTCCTCGGTCCTGAAGCTCCAGGAAGCCTGCCGGCGGGAGGGAATCCCCTTGACCCTGCTGATGCCCGACGGCGACGACCTGGTGCAGCGGTCGCGGCAGGAAATCACCGCCGAATTCATGGCCATCCCCAACTCCACCCACCTGCTGTTCATCGACGCGGATATCAGCTTCGAACCCGACCAGGTGTTCCGCCTGCTGCGCTTCGGCGCCGAGGTGGCCGCCGCGGGCTACCCGTTGAAGCGCGTCGACTGGGAAAAGGTCCGGGCCGCGGCCCTGGCCGAAGGCAAAAAGCTGGATTCGGCCGGACTGGATTACGTGGTGGAATGGAAGAAGCCTTTGGAAATCCGGGAAGGTTTCGCCCGGGCGGAACTGACGGGGACCGGGTTCTTCATGGCCAAGCGGCAGGTTTTCCAATCCCTGATGGACCGGCACCCGGAACTTCGTTACTCAAAGGAGGGAGCTGTCCATTACGCCCTTTTCAACTGCCTCATCGACGGGGAAGGCGGCCCCTACCTGAGCGAGGATTACAGCTTTTGCCGGCGCTGGACGCGGACCGGGGGGGAGATTTGGGTGGACTTGAAGAGCCGGGTGGACCATACGGGTCCTTCGACCTTCGCCGGCGACCTCGAGTCCGCCTTCCAGGAAGGCAAGGGCCCGGTATGACCTCCAACCTGCTCATCGCGGCTCCCTGTCCGGCCGGCCAGGTTTCCAGCCTTTTCGCCCGGTCGGTGTTGAACTTCCAAAGGGCCTGCTGGGGCCGCGAGGACCTGTGTTTCGATTCGCTGGCCCAATGGACGGATTCGCTCACGACCCGGGCCAAGCAGGGTTTGGTCACCCAGTTCCTGGGCCATCCCACCGCCACCCACCTGCTTTTGGCCTCCCCCCAAGTCGGCTTTTGGCCCGACCAGGTCTTCCGGCTCCTCCAGTTCGACGCGGAGGTCTCCGCGGCGGCCCTCCCGGTCCCGGAACCTGCCGACCCCAAAAGGATTTGGGAATTCGAGCCGGAGGGTAATTCCCCCCCTGCCCGGGACGGGTTCGTCCAGGCCCGCTGGGCCGGGTCGGGTTTCCTGCTGCTCAAGCGGTCCGCCTTGAAGGCCATGACGGAAAAATATACCGATCTCCGGTACCGCAGCGACCTGGTGGGGGACCCCCAGGACAGCCGTTACCACAGTTGGGCCCTCTTTAATTGCCTGGTCGAGGAGGGAGGGGGCCGGTTATTGGGCGCGGATGAAAGTTTTTGCCGGCGTTGGACCCAAATGGGCGGGGAGATCTGGGTGGACCTGGAAAGCGCCCTGAAGGGCGTGGGACCGGTGGTCCAAGGACCGGGAAACTACGGGTCCAAACGGGGAGCCCCGCCGCGGTAGGTTCAAAACCCGCAATTTTAGGGAAAAGTCCGGGGAAAAGCGGGTAACCTGGTTCCTGGAAACAGCCTATTCACCGCTGGGGAGGGAAGAGCCATGGCCGACATAGACCGCCCGGAAGGCGACTTAGCCAGCAAAAGATGCAAACCCTGTGAAGGGGGAACCAAGCCCCTGAACCGCGTGATGGTGGAAGGCTACCTGGCCGACCTGCCCGGTTGGGCCCTCGTCGAGGACAGGATCGAGAAGGCCTTCCCCTTCAAGAACTTCCACGAGACCATGGCCTTCGTGAACGCGGTGGCCTTCATCGCCCACCGGGAGGACCACCACCCGGACCTGGAAGTGGGCTACAAGGCCTGCAAGGTCAAGTATTCCACCCATGCCATCAAGGGCCTTTCCGAGAACGACTTCATCTGCGCCGCCAAAATTGAACAACTGCTAAAGGGTTAACCGCCAAGACGCCAAGTTCGCCAAGGACTGCATAGGATTGATAAAACATTAGGAGCCTATAACAAAACCCAAAAACAAAGATGGTTTTACCGCCAAGACGCTAAGTTCGCCAAGAAAGGCAAAATCAATCAGGATTAAAATGTTTTTTGTAGGGTGTTTTTTTTCGTGGTCCTTGGCGTCTTGGCGGTGAGAGAGGATCTTTTCGATGAAAGGCTTATTTAGACATTTATGAAGAACTTTAAAGAAGTAGATTCTGAACTGGATAAAATCGCGACCAAGGTTGTGGATGCCGCTTTCAAAGTTCATTTCAATCTTGGGCCAGGACTTTTAGAAAATGCTTATGAAACATGCTTGGCCTATGAAATCAAAGAGAAGGACTTAAAGGTCCAACGTCAGGTTGAGATGCCGTTAGCTTATGAAAAAGTGCGGTTGGACGTTGGTTACCGAATCGATCTTGCCGGTTCATCGGGCCCAGGTGATTACCTACCTACGGCTTTCCGGAAATCAGCTTGGATTTCTCATCAATTTCAATGCACCCATCCTTAAAAAGGGGTTGGAGAGGATTGTCCTTTCCGACTCCAAGAAAAAATGAAACCTTTTTCACCGCCAAGACGCCAAGTCCGCCAAGAAAGGCTAAAGTAAAATGCTTAAGGTCTTTAGGTTCAAAAAATCTTATTCTTTTCTTGGCGAACTTGGCGTCTTGGCGGTAAAAATCAGTCTTGAGGTTTGAGGATGACTATTTCCAATGTTTTGACTCTACAAGAATTCCTGCAGCGCCATCCCTGGCCCGAGGACTGGGCTCGGCGGGGATCCATCCAGAATTACCTCTACACCTACGAATTGGACACAACCCCGGACAAGCTCTGGCCCTACCTGGCGGACGTCTCCGCCTTCAACAAGCTCATCGGACTTTCCCAGATGAACTTCACGGAGAAGGACGGCAAGGCCTATGGCTGGTCCAAAACCCCGGTGGGTCTTTTGGCCTGGGAAGAACTGCCCTGGGAGTGGGATTACGGCCGCTCCATCGCCCACGCGCGCCTGTACCACAAGGGAAACTTCAAGGTCTTCCGGGCCCGTTACATTATTGAGGCCCTTGGCGAAAACCGCCTGCGGCTCACGGTTTATTTCGGCCTCGTGTCCGGCAATCTTTTGGGAAAGATCACCGGGGGAATTTATTTGAAGAGCCTCAGGGAAAAGTACCGCAAGGCCTTCGCGACCCTCATTCCCTACATCCAGAAACAGCAGAAGCTCCTTTTGACCAGCCGTCCCATCACTTTCCCGCCTGAGATCGAAGAAAGGATGAAAAAGGCGGGGGAGAACCTGAAAAGCCAGGGCGTAGCCCCGGCCCTGGCCCAAAAGGTCACGGACCTTATCCGTAACGCCCCGGAGGAAGACCTGGTGCGCATCCGCCTGAAGCCCCTGGCGCGGGACTGGACCCTGGACGACAAGGAGCTTTTGGAAACCTTCCTGAGGGCCACCCGGGAGGGCCTTTTCAACCTGACCTGGGACGTCATCTGCCCCCATTGCCGGGGGGTGCGGGCGGAGATCGGGAGCCTGGGCCAATTGCCGGAAAAGGGCCATTGCACGGTCTGCCAGATCGACTTTGACGCAACCGCCTCCAACGCCCTGGAAGTCACCTTCCACGCCCATCCTTCCATCCGTCGCGTGGAAAAACGGCTCTTTTGCGCGGCCGAACCGGCCACCAAGCCCCATATCCGAATCCAGAAGACCGTACAACCGGGAAGTGAAATCAGCCTTCCCACCCTTTTGAGGGAAGGACGCTACCGGTTGAGAATCCAGGGAACCCGGATTTACAACCTGCTGGACGTGGAAGAAAAGTTAAAGGAAAGCCGGGTGAACTGGCCGGACAATTTGAAGGAAGGGCAATTGAAGGCCGGGCTTTTCCCAACCGTAGTCCTGGCCAATCGTTCCAGCGGGCCCAAGACCTTCGTCCTGGAAGAGAACCAGGCGGACCAGGATACCTTGCGGCCTGTGGACCTTTTTTCCTTCCAGGGTTTCCGCGACCTTTTTTCCCAGGAAGCCCTGGCCGCGGACATCAAATTGGAAATCGGCGTGCAGACCATCCTTTTCACCGACCTGGTGGGTTCCACCAAGTTTTACGAGACCGAGGGGGATACGGTGGCCTTTGCCGAAGTCAGGAGCCACTTCCTCAAGGCCTATGAGGCGGTGCGGGAGCAGGGTGGGGCGGTGGTGAAGACCATCGGGGACGCGGTGATGGCGGCTTTCGCCCATCCGGTGGATGCCATGAAGGCGGCGGTGGAGCTTCAGAAATACTTCAACGGGAAGAACCCCGGCACGCGCCTTCGCTTAAGGGTGACCCTGAACGCCGGGTCCTGCCTGGCGGTGAACCTGAACAGCAACATCGACTACTTCGGCAATACGGTCAACCTGAGCGCCAAGATCCAGTCCGTGGCCGGGGCGGGCCAGGTGGGCTTCACCGAATGGGTTTACAACGACCCCGAGGTGAGGCAATACCTGGAGGCGGAGAAACTGCCCGTTGAAAAGCAGGATTTCGAGATGAAATGGGCGAAACGGACGATCCCGGTTTACCGCGTCGAAGTGAAATAACCTATTTTTTCCGGGCGGTTTTTTTGGACTTCGGGCCGCCCAGCATGAATTTCGCCACCTGCAGGAAAGACGGGATCAAAGAGACGAAAACAATGGCGAGGATCACCAGCTCGAAGTGCTTCTTGACGAAGTCGAAACTCCCGAAGAAGTAACCCGAGAAAATACAAATGGTGGTCCAAAGCAGGACCCCCGCCAGGTTGTAGCGGAAGAACTTGCCGTAGGTCATTTCGCCCACCCCCGCCACGAAGGGCGCGAAGGTCCGCAGGATGGGGGCGAATTGCAGCAGGATCAGGGTCTGCACCCCGTGGCGCTCGTAAACCTCGTGGGTCTGGTCCAGGTACTTCCGGTTGACGAATTTCCCGAAGACATTTTCCCCGAAAAGCCGCCCGATCCAGTAGTTGCTGTGGTCGCCCATGAGCGCGGCGACGGTCAAAAGCAGCCAGGAGAAGGGCAGGCTCAGTTCCCCGCCCCCACAGAGCGTCCCCACGGCGAAGAGAAGGGAATCGCCGGGCAGGATGGGAGTGACCACCAAACCGGTTTCGCAGAAGATGACGCCGAACAAGATGGCGTAAATGAGGGTGCCGTATTGCTGGACCAGGTCGTGTAAGTAATCGCTCAAATGCAGCAGGTGGTGCACGAAGTCCATGGGGTTCCTTTTAAGGCAGGGTTAAAGAAGCGGCGACAGTTTAGCATGAAAGGCCGGTTCGGGACTTCCGTCCCGCCGCCTTCCCTCAGGCGCCGGGAGGGGCCGAGTCCCCGGATTTAGGGGCTTCCTCAGGCGGCGGCGTTCCGGCGGCCACCGGTTCGGGCGGGGCCGGGGTGGTTTCGGGGGAAGGGGACCCGTCGGCCGGGGTATTTCCGTTGCCGTCGGACTTCCCGTTGGCCTTGGGCCTGGGTTTGTACTGCCGCTTGCGCGGGTAGAAGATCTTTTGGGTGTCCTCGTCGTAGGCGAAGAGGTTGCCGTAACGCGCCCACTGGACGAAGGTCTCGAAGGTCTTCTCGAAGTTCTCATTGGGCAGGTTGAAGATGATGGTTTCCTGGATAAGCTCCGCGTCCAGCTTGGCCCGGGGATGCTTGGAAAGCATGTCGTTGACCTGCTTGAAGAGCCCCAATTTCAACAATTGTTCCTTCCAGATATTCTGCCGCTCCTGGGATGTGGCCTTGACGAACCTCTGTCCGTCGGGTGTCAGCACCACCATGCGCTTGGGCGTATCGACGAAATCCAGGAGCTCGGCGGCCTTGACCACTTTGAGCACCTCGCCGAATTCCTTCTCCGTCTCGGTGGCGATGCGGAAGACGTCCTCTTTTCCCTCGCGGGCGTCCAGGTATTCCAGGATACCCACGATGACGCTGGGGAAAGCGTCGGGGAGGGACTCACAGGCGGCGGGCCCGGTGCTGGGAGCCGCCGCCGTGGCCGGTTCGTCGGGGATTTCATGGCCGGTGATGATTTCATGCAATTGGTCGACCATGCGCATGAAATCCGGGGAACGGTAGTCGCGGGGGCGGGGAAGCTTGTTCTCCACGATCTTCACCAGGTGCCCGGGGTTGGCGCCGAGGACCACGATGCGGTCGGCCATGTAAACCACCTCGGGGATGTCGTGGCTGACCAGGAGGATCGACGAGGGGTTCTTGTCGTGGGCGGCCCAGATGTCGATGATTTCCGCGCGCAAAGACTCGGCGGTGAGGGCGTCCACATGGCTGAAAGGTTCGTCCATGAAAAGGATCTCCGGGTCCACCGAAAGGGCGCGGGCCATGCCGACCCGCTGCTTCATGCCGCCGGAGAGCTCCCTTGGGTAGGTGTCCTCGAAGCCCGCCAAGCCCACCATCTGGATGGCCTTTTGGGCCCGGTCGTCGATCTCGTTGACCGGGAAACCGCGGGACTTCAAGGCGGTTTGGATGTTCTCCAGGACGGTCATCCAGGGGAAAAGGGCGAAACTCTGGAAGACGATGGAAACGCCGGTATTGAGGTCGTGCAGGGGCTGGTCGTGGTAGAAGACGTCGCCCTTGGTGGGCTGGATCAGGCCGGCCATGATGCGCAGGAGGGTGGATTTGCCGCAACCCGAGGGACCCAGCAGGGCCACCACCTCGCGTTTGTTGACGAAGAGGCTGACGTTGTTGAGGACCTTGAGTTCCTTGCCGTTGGGAAGCTTGAACTCCTGGCTGACATCCTTGATTTCGATCAATTTTGGGTCCGCGGCCTTCGAATCGGCCCCGACCGCCGGAACTTCCTTGGTGTCCACCGCCATAAAGCCTCCTCTACTTGCTTAAAGAATACTTCTCTTCGGCCAGGCGGTACAGCCTCTTCCAGACCAGCCGGTTGAAGGCCACCACCATCAGGGACATCACCACCACACTGGCCGCCAGCATGGGGAAATCGGCGTTGGCCGCGGCGATGGAAATCTGGGAGCCCAGGCCGAAGGCCGTCAGGGTCTGGCCTTTGTCCGTCACGTATTCGGCCACGATACTGGCGTTCCAGGTGCCGCCGGCCGAGGTCACCATGCCGGTCACTAAATACGGGAAGATGCCCGGAAGATAGACCTTCCAAAACCGCTGCCAGCCGGTAATGCGGTACATCCGGGCGGCCTCCAAGAGGTCCGAGGGGATGGCCATGGCGCCGGCCATAACGTTGAAGAGGATGTACCATTGGGCGCCCAAGATCATCAGGGCGATGGAACCCCAATTCAGGGAAATCCCGGCGAAATGCATGAGGATGATGACGAAGGAAAAAAGCATGGGGGCGGGGAAGGAAGCCGCGACCTGGACAAAGGGCTGGGAGATCCGGGAGAGCTTTGGGGAAAGGCCGATCCAAAGGCCCACGGGAATGGCCCATACCGCCGAAAGGCCTACGGCCACCAGGACCCTTAAAAGCGTGACCAGGGCCTCACTCACAATGAGTTTCCACTGGTCGAAGGTGACCTTGCTGAAGAGTTCGATGATTTTCCAGGCCCCGAACACCATCAAGCCCAAGAGGCTGGTAAAGGCCAATATGGAGAAGACTTTCACCCAAGCCTTGCCGGAAGCTTGGGTGGACAGCGCGGCCTTATCCGCGGGTTTGTCCTGGGGCGGCATGGCCTGGGAGGAGACGGTTTGTTTCGCCTTAAAAAAGTTTTGGAAAAACTGGAAAATCTGGGAACGGTTGAGGAAATCCAGGAACCAGGAATGCATGCCCTCCTCGCTGCCGCCTTCCTCCACGCGGAACTTCTGTCCCCACACCACCAAAGGCCGCCAAAGGAACTGGTCCAGGAAGATAATCATGAGGACCATGGCGATGATGCCGCAAACCCGGGCCGTGTTGTCGCCCTTGTCGGCGGCCACGCTCATGTAAGAGCCCAGGCCCGGCAGGCGGAAGTCCTTGTCGCCCAGTTGGAAGGCTTCGGTGACGGTCAGGAAAAACCAGCCTCCCGCCATGCTCATCATGCTGTTCCAGATAAGCCCGATGCCCGAGAAGGGGATCTCCAGCTTCACCGCCTTTTGCCACCAGTTGAAGCGGTAGACCGCCGCCGCCTCCAGGAGGTATTGGGGGATGGACCGGAGGGATTGGTAAAAACTGAAGGTCATGTTCCAGACCTGGCCGGTGAAAATCATGATGACCGCCGCCAGTTCCAGGCCGATATTGCTGTTGGGGAAGATGGCCACCAAGGCCAGCACCAGGCCCGGCAGGAAGCCAAGGACCGGGATGCTTTGCAGGATGTCCAGCATCGGAATGAGGACCTTTTCGGCCATGTGGTCCTTGGCCGCCCAATAGCCATAGGCGAAGGTGAATAAAAGGGAAAGGATATAAGCCAGCAGACCCCGGCAAAGCGAGAAGAAGGTGTACTTGGGCAGGGCCCAGGGGGAAAGGTCGATTTCCACCGAGGCGCGGTGGACGCCCGTCCACTCGCCCGCCACTTTGAGCATACCGAAGATGAGCCCGATGAGGCCCAGCAGAAGGGCCACATCCACCCACCAGAATTTCTGGTAGCGGGTGATGAAGGCCGTGGCATTACCCCAAACTTTCCTGATCTGGGTGGGGGGTACGTTCAGGAGGTTTTTAAATTCCATGACGGCATCTTTCGTTGTTGGACTTGGAAAAGAATAGGCCGAAAAGAAGCCTGTTTCCTCTTCCGAGGGGTCCCTTGGAACCGTTGGAAATCATAAGCCCGGCCCTTCGGGGGAGGGAAGAAAAAAGTGGCGAAAGGGAGAATAAAAGGAATAGTGTAGGCCGGCTGGAATTTTACCGATGGTTAACAAAAGGGGACCCTATGAGGCGCCTGGCCATTGTGCTTTTACTTTTTTCCAATGAGAGGGCCTTGGCCGATTCGCACTGGACCTCCGTTGAGAAAGCCCTGGGGCGACCCGGTGTGGTCCAAGGGGAAGCCCTCCAAATCGCTTTCCCCCGCACGGACCTTAACGTGGTCGTCCAGGGGTATCCGCTGGATTCGGCCAATGTGCTGGTCAGCCGGTTCACCTTCCGGCCCGGCCCGGCTGGAACTTCCAAAAAGGACAGCCTGGAAGGCCGGGTTTACCTGCTGGATGTGGAAGTCGCCAAGGCCCTCGCCGAGGCGGCCAAGGAGGGCCTGGAAGTCACCGCCCTTTACGACCCCTTCCTGGGGGAGTCCCCTTCGATGAAGTGCCTTGTCCTGAAAGGGCAAGGGAGCCGCTCCAACCTGGCCCGGGAGGCCGGGGGAGTCCTGGCCGCGACCGGAACCCCCATGGATCCACCGACATCGGACCCCAAGCCTGCGGATGCCTCCTCCCAAGCCGACCCTCTCCCCCATCCCAATACCTGGGGTGACGTCCAAAACCTTTTAGGACCGGGCGAGGAGAAAGGGTCGACCCTTCTTTATATATGGGAGGTGAAGAATAAAACGGCTTCCCTTTCCATTCAAAGCCACGGGAAAGATACGACCGTCTGCGGGGAACTGGCCCTGCCCGAGGGTTCGTCCAAATCGCTGGTGGACGAATTACTGCAACGTCATTTCGCCATCGCTACGGTTTTCACCGAGAACTCCGGCGACGCCAGCCGGAACATCGTGGATTTCTGGGCGGTAGGGGACAAAAAGAAGCTCGCGGGGGATTTGAAGGGAATCTTGGCCCAGGAAGAACTATTAGATCCCCGAGGCGTTGGGTGGGTTGAAAGTCGATAGAAGGAATTCCGAAACCGCGCGCAGTGTCCCCGCCGTCATTTTATGGCCGACCTGGAAGCCCTTGGAAACCGGGCGGTACCCCGCCTTTCTCAAGGCCTGCAGGGTCGCCTGGGTCATTTCCTCCTGGACGATGGGGTCCAGGGTCCCGTGGACGACCAGAATGGGCGTCTTATGGGAAGCCGCCGGATGGGCCAGGGTTTTTTCCGGTTCCCCCATGTAACCGTTCATCGAAACCACCGCCGCGATGTTCCCTTTGTAATTCAATCCCGCCTCCAACGACATGACCGCCCCTTGGGAAAATCCCATGATGACCACCGGCCTGCCGGCCTTTTCCGGTTTCGTTTCAACGGGAGCCTCAAGGGGATCCTCCGCGTCGGAAGAGATTGAATATTGTTTAGAAAAATAATCCATGACGGCACAGAGATAGTCCCGGCTCCGCTCGATATCCTTCCGGCTGTGGGTGAGGCGGTTATACCAGGCGTGGGTGAAGGGGGAACGGCCGGCGGTCAGGGGGCCGTCGGGCAGGACGAGGAGGCAGGTGGGAAGCTGGAACTCCCCGCTGATTCCCAGCATCTCATCGGCGTTGGTTCCGTAACCGTGCAGCAGGAGGACCACCGGGGCCCCGGAAGGAAGGTCCTTGGGGGCGACGACCAGGCAACGGTGGCCCCGGACGTACCGGGTTAAATAGGTATCCCCCGCCCGGGAGAAACAGGGAAGGATCAGAAGGAGAATCCAGAAGTACCGGATCATTTCCTCCTCCCTGGCGGTCCCAAGCCATGGACGGGTTCCTGGAAGGCCTTCCATAGGCCCAGGCCCGCCGCCACCAGGGTGACCAGGCTGATAAAAAGCCCCAGGCGGAAGATGGCCGGCTCGTAACGGAATTCCACTTGATGGTCCCCGCTTTCCACCGCCACCGCCATGAAGAGCCCGTAGGCCCTCAGGATGGGCTGGGGGCTTCCATCCACCCAGGCATGCCAGCCCGGCGCGTAACTTTCGTTAAAGACGACGTAGCCGGGCTTGGCAAAGCCGTTTTGCCGCCAGAAGGCCTGTCCGGCTTTCACTCTTTGAAAGGAATGGTCGGTGTTGCCATGGGCAAAGTTGTCCGGGCTGGGCCTGTCCACCGGGGCCAACCGCGTCAAGGTACCCCCCGGCTTTTCATCCAAATAGGCCTTCTCCCGCCAACCACTTCCCGGTTCGGCGAGGATATCCAGAACCGAAGGCCGGTCGGGCCTAATTTCGGACCCACCCACCCAGCGAAGATCGTCGGAGGCCTGGGGATCCTTGCTCAAGAAATCCCCCCCTTCCTTCGCCACCAACTTGTCCCGGGAGACGGGCAGGGGCTGGGGAAAGAGAAAAGCCCGGACGCCCGCGACTTCCAAAAGGTCCCCCGAATAGGGAAACCCGCGGTTGATGTAGCGCATGATGTCGACCAGGTTGTCCGTTTGGAGGGAAAAATAGCCGGTGACGGTCCTCAAGCCCCAGACCATGGTGGTATTGGGCAGGAAACCGTCCACGAAGATCCGGGACATCCGGGCCTGGAGGCCTTCATCGATTTCCCCCCCTTGCAGGGTCATTTGGGCGGGGGTCCCCAATGCCAGCAGGCGTTCGCCGCCCGTTTCCCGGCGGATGGTTTCCACCTGCCGCTGGACGGAAGGGTCCAGGTAGGGATCGGGGATACGGTAGGTCAGGCGGTAAGGGAGGACCAAAAGGTCCAAAAGCCACAAGGCGGCCAATAGCTTGATCCCAAAGCCGTGTCTTCCCGGAAGACGCCCCGACCGAAAAAGGTCCGCAAGGAACAGGCAGGCGGCGGCGCAGGCGGCAAACACGAAAAGTCCCAGGGCTTTGGAAGGATCCAGGAAATTCAAAAGGTCCTCGGAGATGAGGTTTGAAACGGACAAGGAAGGGCCGGCCATCCAAGCCATTAAAACCCCCCCGGTCCATTTCCAAAAAGAACCTCCCTTTCTGCCGGCGAAAAGGGAGAGGATCCAAAGGACGCAGGGAAGGAAGCCGAAGTAAAGGTTGCCGAACAAGGAATTGGAAGGATCGCTTTTGTAAGTCGCCGCGCCGGGGACGCCCGCCAAGGTCGGGTCAAAGAGGGTCAGGTATTCCCAAGGATGGGTGTAATAAGGAAAGACGTTCCAATGACCCTGGTAGGCATAGGTCAAGAATTCAAGGAAGGGAAGCCATTGGAGGCAGGTCAACAGCAGGGCGGCCCCCATGATGCCCGCGGTACGCACGAGGGCGGGGAGAAAGGGCCGCCGGAACGCCGCCCAAACTCCCAGGACGGCCCAGGTATAAAGAACAAAGGTGGGGTAACCGGCCAAAAGCTGGAGACTCAGGACCCCCACGGCCAGGAGGTTTTCCCGGAGCCTGGGCCGTTGGAGCGCCTGCTCGACGCACAGGAAGGCCCAGGGGACCCAACTGAGGGTGGCGATGAACGGCAGGTTGATCCAGCAGCGGATGAAGTGGGCCGATCCCGCGAAGGAAAGGGCACCGAGGAGGGATACCCCTACCCCGCATTTCCGGGACCTGGCCCAATAAAAAAAACCCGCAAAGGCCCAGGCGTCGTGCAGGAGGGCCAGCCAAACCAGCCCTTGGGGAAGTCCCAGGAGGTTCAGCAGCCAATAGGGGGGATAAAAAAAGGCGGATTGCCAGTTGGCCAGGTGGGGGATGCCGCAGGAAAGGTAGGGATTCCAAAGGGGGATGAGCCCGGCCCCCAGGCTTTGCGCATTGTAGGCCCTCTCGGGATAGACGTAGATCAAAAGGTCGTTGTGATAAGGAAGCCGGCCCCCCAGCCAAAGGGCGGTCAGGGCAAGGACCGGCAGGTAAACTACCGGGGCCCATCGGGAGGGAAGAAGGTTGTGACCCTTGGTGAGTTGCATTCAGCCCCTGGAAACATGAAAAATAGCCGCGTGAACCGGCGGTTAAAACCAAGGAAAGGCGGAAGAAAATTCCCGGCAACCAGGAATCATTATAAAGGCGGGGCGGCTTTTTTAACGGGTCGTCCGTGCTAGAATACGGCCCTGTTTAACGGCTTAATTTTAAATTTTGAATGTTTAATTATGAATTTTGGAAATTTTCTTTCGGTTGATCGAAAGAAAATCAACCATAATTAAAAACTAAAAATTCACAACTCAAAATTGATTTTCGGGAGGCGGTCATGGCGGCGACGGCGGAGCAATTGAAACAGGCGGATTTCGGCGTGCTGGGCATCGCGGTGATGGGCGAGAACCTGGCCATGAACATCGAGGACCACGGGTTTTCGGTGGCGGTGGTCAACCTGCGAAGCGACAGGGTCACCCCCTTCATGAAGCGCAACGAGGGCAAGAAGTTCATCGGCGCCCATACGCTGGAGGATTTCGTGAAGGCCTTGAAGCCCCCCCGCCGCATCATGCTCATGGTCAAGGCCGGCGACCCGGTGGACGACGCCATCAAGCTGCTCAAGCCCCTGCTCTCCAAGGGCGACATCATCATCGACGGCGGCAATTCCTGGTTCAAGGACACCCAGCGCCGCGAAGCGGAGCTGACCAAGGAAGGGTTCTATTTCTTCGGCGCCGGGGTTTCGGGCGGCGAGGAAGGGGCCCGCTTCGGCCCCTCCATCATGCCCGGCGGATCCCCCCAGGCCTATGAGTTCGTGAAGCCCATTTTCGAGGCCATCTCGGCCAAGACCAACTCGGGCCCCTGCGTCACCCATTGCGGGCCGGACGGCGCCGGGCATTTCGTGAAGATGGTGCACAACGGCATCGAATACGGCGACATGCAGTTGATCGCCGAGGCCTACGACATCCTGCGCAAGGTGCTGGGCCTGAAGGCCTCCGAACTGGCGGACATCTTCGCCCAATGGAACAAGGGCATCCTGGATTCCTTCCTCATCGAACTGACCGCCAAGGTCTTCACCGTGAAGGATGACGAGACGGGGAAACCCTTGGTGGACATGATCCTGGACAAGGCGGGACAGAAGGGGACGGGAAAGTGGACGGCCCAGATTGCGCTGGACCTGGGCATCCAGATCCCCACCATCGTGGCGGCGCTGGACGGCCGGGGCATGTCGAGCATCAAGGAAGAACGGGTGGAAGTGAGCAGGCAGATCAAGGGCCCGGCCATTTCCTATTCGGGCGACAAGAAGGAGCTCATCCAGGCCGTGGGGGACGCCCTTTACGATTCCAAGGTCTGCTCCTATACCCAGGGGATGCGCCTCATCAAGGCCGCTTCGGACGAGTACAAGTGGAACGTCAACTTGAGGGAAATGGCCCGTATCTGGAAGGGCGGCTGCATCATCCGCGCCAAATTGCTGGATGAGATCATGAAGGCCTATGACCGCAACCCCAACCTGCAGTCCCTCCTGCTGGACGAGTCCTTCAAGAAGCAGATCGAGTCCACCCAGGCCAATTGGCGCAAGGTGGTCTCGGTGGCGGTGGCCAACGGCATCCCGACGCCGGCCATGAGCGCCAGCCTGGCCTATTTCGACAGCTACCGCACGGCGGACCTGCCCCAAAACCTGACCCAGGCCCAAAGGGACTTCTTCGGGGCCCATACCTACCAGCGGACGGACCACCCGGAAAAGGGCTTTTTGCACACCGATTGGCTGTCCAAAACCAAGTAAATTCAAGGAAACCTTGATATTTGGCCAGACGTCTAAATACAGTGGATATCACCACAAGGAGGAGAGCATGAAATTGAAAAGCTTGTTGTTGGGGTTGGGATTGCTGGCATTGGCGGCCGGCACGGCCTGCGCCCAGACCTTTGATTTGGGGGTCGAGGCGGGGGCCAATTTTTCCACTTTGGTGGGAAGTGATGTGAACAACCTAGGTTCCAGCAATGCCTTGAGTTCGAAGTTGGGGTTCGTGGGTGGGGGGTTCTTGTGCCTGAATTTCGGGACTTCCTTCGGAATCCGCCCGGAAGTCCTTTATGAACAAAAGGGATCGGCTTATTCCGGGACCAGTTCCACGACCGAGCTGGACTACATCGAGGTGCCGGTGCTTTTGAAATTCGGTTTGGGCACCCCGGTGTTCAACCCCGCCATCCTTTTGGGACCTTCCTTCAGCTGGAATACGGTGGCCCAAAGCGTGAATAACGGGAACACCAACACCATTACCAACTCCAACGGCTCGGATGTGGGTGTGGTGGGGGGCCTGGAAATTGACATCGATAAGTTCCTGTTGTCCGGACGGTATGAGCTGGGTTTGGATAACGTCACCCAGAACAAGAACGTCCAAAACGGAACCCTCACCTTCTTGCTGGGTTATTCCTTCATGTAAAAGGGCGGGTCAAAGCCGTAAAAAAAGGTCCGGGTCAAAAGCCCGGGCCTTTTTTGTTTGGGCCATTCCTGGTATTTCACGTGGAGGCAGGTCCCAGGGCTTGTGAAATCTTTCACACATGGAATTATCCGACCCCGGATTGGGGGGCAAAAACGACAAATTTGACCCTTGATAAAGCATAGTTTGTGAAATGTTTCACATTGCTCCTGGCCCTTAAAATCCATATAATTCAGCCATTCCACCCATCGCCTCGCCTCTTTTTGCCTCGAACCACTTTGAAGGACGGTAGCCATGGCGTTTGAGACCCTTCAAAACCTATTGCCTATCGCTTTGTCCCTGGTCCTGGCCATGGCGGTTCCCGCGGCCATGTTCGTCCTTTCGGCATTCCTGGGCCCCCGCCGCGACAACGACAAGAAGCTTTCTTCCTACGAATGCGGCATCCAAACCGGCGCGGTGTCGGGCGACGCCCGCAACCATTTCAACGTGAAGTTCTACCTGATCGCCATGTGTTTCCTGGTCTTCGACGTGGAGGTTGTTTTCCTTTTTCCCTGGGCCGTATTGTTCCAGAAGATGGCCTGGGAGGGATTCCTTTCCATGCTGGCCTTCCTGGCCGTCCTGGCCTTTGGCTGGTTCTACCTGTTGAAAAGGGGGGCGTTGGAATGGGAATGACGGGCGAAGGCTTCCCAGCCGTCACCACCCGCAGGGACGCGGTGGTCGCCTGGGGGCAGAAAAACTCCCTCTGGCCCATGCCTTTCGGCACGGCCTGTTGCGCCATCGAGTTCATGGGCGTGGCCGCTTCGGTCTTCGACATTTCCCGGTTCGGCGCCGAACTGGTGCGCTTCTCGCCGCGCCAGGCGGACCTGCTTTTAGTGGCGGGCACGGTCACCTTCAAGCAGGCGCCCATCCTGCGGCAGATCTACGAACAGATGTGCGAGCCCAAGTGGGTCATTTCCATGGGTGTCTGCGCCTCGGCGGGCGGGTTCTACAACAATTACTGCACGGTGCAGGGCATCGACCAGGTGGTGCCGTGGACGTCTATATTTCCGGCTGTCCGCCCCGGCCCGAAGCCATCCTGGAGGCGGTCTTGAAGCTCCAGGACAAGATCTCGAACCCCCAAGCCGTTCCTCCCGCGCAGTTCAAGGTGAAGGAACCGCATTTCGATTACTAACGTCAGCGCACAGTTGACGGTCCACAGTCAGCAGCAAGGCGAAAGAATGAAAAACGAAGAAATTCTCGAAAAACTAAAACAAAAGCACCCCCAAGCCGTCCTGGGCGCGGCGGACCGTTTCGGCTATTTGGAAATCCAAATCGCCGGAGCTTCCATCGCGGAGGTTGTGAAGACCCTGCGGGACGATCCGGAATTCGCCTTCAATATGCTCATCGACCTGGTCTCCATCGACTATTCGGCCACCCAAGGCTGGACCGGCGAGCGGTTTGCCCTGGCCTATCTTTTCAAATCCCTGACCCTGGGCCACCGCCTGCAGTTGAAAGTGACCGTTGCGGAGGATGAGCCGGTGGTGCCGACGATCTCGGAGTTCTACGCCAATGCCAACTGGCTGGAAAGGGAGGCCTATGACCAGATGGGCGTCCGCTTCGCCCGCCATCCCAACTTGAAACGCCTCCTCAACCACCACGAATTCGTGGGGCACCCCCTGCGCAAGGACTACCCCATCACCAAGCGGCAATGGCTTTCGGCCAACGAGTCCCTGATGGACGAGATGGATGTGCGGCTCAAGGCGAAGGGCTACCAATGAACGGCATCGACCCCAAGACCCTGCTCCCGGACACCGGCGGTGAAAATTCGGCGGCCGGTTTGGACTCGTCCCGGCACAAGGACCGCAAGGACCTGGTCTTCGTGAACCTGGGTCCTAGCCACCCGGCCACCCACGGCTGCCTCCGGGCCCTTTGCGCCCTGGACGGGGAAACCATCGTGGCCGCGGTCACCGAAATGGGCTACCTGCACCGGGGTTTCGAGAAGGACTGCGAGGTCCACACCTTCCAACAGGTCATCCCCTACACCGACCGGCTCAACTACGTCTTGGCCATCATGAACAACGTAGGTTACTGCAAGGCCGTGGAGCGGATGCTGGGCATCACCATCCCCGACCGGGCCATGTACCTTAGGGTCATCACTTGCGAGCTCAACCGCATCATCGACCACCTGGTCTGCGCGGGCGCCAACCTGGTGGACCTGGGCGCCCTGACCAACTTCTGGTATTCCTTCAACGCCCGGGAGAAGGTCTACAACATCCTCGAAAAACTCTGCGGGGCCCGGCTTACCTCCAGCTACACCCGCCTGGGCGGCCTTTCCCGAGACGCCCATCCCTCTTTCGCCGACGAGGTGAGGGCCGTCCTGAAAGAGGTCAAGAAAAGCGTCGGCGAGGTGAACAACCTGATTTCCAAGAACCGGATCTTCCTGGACCGCACCCAGGGGGTCTGCGTGATTTCCAAGGAAAGGGCCCTTTCCTACGGCTGGACGGGCCCCACCTTGAGGGCCTGCGGCATGGACTACGACCTGCGCAAAGCCGAACCCTATTACCATTACGACGACTTCAAGTTCGAGGTTCCGGTGGGCACCCAGGGCGACACCTACGACCGGATCTTCGTCCGCCTCTACGAGATCGAGGAGTCGGCCAACATCATTGAGCAGGCCCTGAAGAAACTGCCCAAGGGCCCGGTCATGACCGACGACAAGCGGGTGGCCCTGCCGCCCAAGCAAGAGACCTACGGCAACATCGAAGGTTTGATGAACCACTTCAAGATCATCATGCACGGCATCTGCCCCGAGCCGGGGGAGATCTACGACTTCACCGAGGCCGCCAACGGCGAGCTGGGTTTTTACATCGTGGCCGACGGGAGCAAGAATCCCTACCGCGTCAAATGCCGGCCGCCCTGCCTCATGAACTACGCAGCCTTCCACGAGATGATCGAGGGAGGCATGGTGTCGGACGCCGTGGCCAACCTGGGGTCGATCAACATCATCGCGGGCGAACTGGACCGCTAAGGAACCGAAATGGCCGTTGAGTTCAAAAAAGAAACCAAGGACGAATTCGAGGCGATCGCCGCGCGCTATCCCGTGCGCCGCGCCGCGCTGTTGCCCGCCCTCTGGCTGGCCCAGCGGGAATTCGGCTGGCTTTCAACCGACGCCATGAAGGCGGTGGCCCAGATGGTGGGCTGCTCCCCGGCCCAGGTCTTGGAGACCGCCAGTTTTTACACCATGTACCACAAGGAAAAAGCGGGCAAGTACCACCTGCAGGTCTGCCAGACCATTTCCTGCCTCCTGAACGGGTCGGAGGAGGTCAAGAAGGCCATCGAGCAGAAGCTTCATTTGAAACCGGGAGGGGTCACGCCCGACGGAAAGTTCAGCTACCAGCCGGTGGAATGCCTGGCCGGATGCCACAACGGGCCCTGCATGCGCGTGAACGACGATTATTACGAGAACCTGACGCCGCAAAAAGTCGAGGAGTTGATCCAAAAATGGGCGGAAGAGAAAGGGGCGGGGGCGTGACAAAAACCGTGATGCTGGCGATGGTGTTGCTGTTGGCCGTCATGGCCTTCAACGCCTTCCACTTCGTTTATTTCTTTTCCCTCGTTCCTTTGCTGGAGACCTCGGCCGGGTTCGTCCTTTTGGTGGGCTTTACCATCGGCCACCAGTTCCGGTGGGGAATGAAGTCCTATTTGATCCTGACCGCCAGCGTCATGCTGACCGTGGCCTGTATTTATATCGTCGTGCAGGGGGCCATCGTCCTGAGGAGCCTGCTGATGATGGGCGGCATGGCCCTGTTTTTCATCCTGGCCCTGGCTGTTGGAAGCAAATTAGAGGAGAAGAAAGACTGATGCCCGCCGTCGAACCCCAACTCACCAAGCGCTTCGGCCTCAAGGACGGCCACACCCTCAAGGTCTACCTTGAGACGGGCGGCTACGCCTCCTTGAAGAACCTCTTCGCCAAAAAGCCCGCGGAGGTCATCGAGGAAGTGAAAGCCTCGGGCCTCAAAGGCCGCGGCGGGGCGGGTTTCCCCGCCGGCATGAAATGGTCCTTCGTGCCCCAAAACACGGGCAAGCCCATCTACCTGGCCGTCAACGCCGACGAGGGCGAGCCGGGCACCTTCACCGACCGGTTCATGATGTATTACGACCCCCACCTCCTTTTGGAAGGAATTATCTGCGCCTGCTACGCCATCAACAGCCATACGGCCTATATCTACGTTAGGGGAGAATTCTACGAACAGATCCAGCGCCTCAACGCGGCCATCGAAGAGGCCAGGAAAGCGGGTTACCTGGGCAAGAACATCCAAGGGTCCGGCTTCGACCTTGAGATTTACGTGCACCGGGGCGCGGGGGCCTATATCTGCGGCGAGGAAACGGGGCTCTTGGAATCCCTGGAGGGAAAACCGGGAAAACCCCGCATCAAGCCGCCCTTTCCGGCGGTGGTCGGCCTTTTCGGCTGCCCCACCATCATCAACAACGTGAAAACCCTTTCCTCCGTGCCCTGGGTCATCGCCAACGGCGCGGCCGCCTATGCGGCCATCGGGACCAAGGAATCGGCCGGCACCCACGTCTTCGGCCTCTCGGGCCAGGTACACCAGACGGGCTATTGGGAGATGCCTTTCGGCCTGCCCATGATGGAATTCATCAACAACTACGGCAAGGGTGTCAAGGGCGGGGCGCTCAAGGCCGTCATCCCCGGCGGTTCCTCCTGCCCCATCCTGACCGCCAAGGAATGCGAAGACCTGACCCTCTCCTACGAGAGCATGCGGGACCACAAGACCATGTTCGGCACGGGCTGCGCCATCGTCATGAACGAGCACGTGGACATGGTGAAGGTCCTCAAGAACCTGACCCATTTCTATTCCCATGAATCCTGCGGCCAGTGCACGCCCTGCCGGGAAGGCACGG
>JAJPJW010000176.1 GCA_021324075.1 Pseudomonadota bacterium
AAACCACCCTCCTTGAGGCCCGGGTTTTTTCGCCTCTTTTACAACCAGGGGTCAAGGGACAGCTCTTCCCAGTTCTCCTTCAACACCGTCGGATCAAACCATGTAATCGGTTAAACAGCCATAAAGCACTTGGACCGAGCTGCCACTTGGCCGTGGTTAGCCACGGCCAAGTACACGGCTAGGCCACAGGCATAGCCTGTGGCCTTAACAGCCGGTAAAATAAGACCCATGAAAACCCGGTGGATCTTCCCCCTTCTTTTCTTCTGTTGGATCCCACCCCTTTCGTGGGCCCAAACCTGGACCACCGTCGGGATGGGCGGTGGTGGGGCCGAATACGCCCCGTCGATTTCCCCGGTGAACTCCAACCTGCGCTTCGTGGGCTGCGATATGTCCGGCTGGTACCGCAGCACCGACGGGGGCAACACTTGGAACATGCTCGATTTCTACCAGATCAGCACCGCGGTGGATTACGGCTTCAACAACGGGGTCATGTGCCCCATGGCCTTCCACCCCACCAACGCCAATATCGTCTATGGCTTCGGGGCCCAACAGGATACCCAACTCAATTCCCCGAACCTGCTGGTGAGCAACGACGGCGGGCAAACTTGGACGGTGGTCGCCGGCGCCAACCCCGGCCCCTGGCCTGCCTGGGGCAATACCGGGGGGCGGATCACCCAGATCTATATCGACCGGGGGGACGTGAACTTCATCCTCATCGGTACCGACAACGGGGTCTGGCGCAGTACCAACGGCGGAACCAGTTTCTCGGCCACCACGGGGACCTCGGGCTATGTGAGCGGTTTCATGGTGGACCAGTCCTCGGCCGCCGGCAGCCGGACCTGCTACGTGGGCACCTCGGCGGGGGTCTTCAAATCCACCAACGAGGGCAATACCTGGTCCGCCGCCAATACGGGCCTCCCAACGGCCAATGTCCTGGGCTTCGCCGGTGCCAGCACAGGAACAGCCGGGAACACCAAGATGTTCGTCGTGGAGGCCAGCACCAACCAGGTCTATACCTCCACCAACGCTTCTTCTTGGACCCTCTCCCTCCCCAGTTCAACCAACGCTTCGGTTATGGTGGCCTGTGCGGACAACGACATCACCACCGCCTATGTCACCGACACCGGGGACCGCAACATCTACCAGACCGTCAATGGGGGGACTTCCTGGTCCCTGGTCTTCAACGACAATTCCCCCGTCGCCAACCTCTTCGACGGATGGGTCGACTTCGACATGAGCTTCTCAGGCTGGGGATCGCCCGTGGACGGGCTGGGGGTCAACCCCGCCAATTCCAGCCAAGTGATGTTTTCCGACCTGGGCGAGACCTTCAAGAGCGACACGGCCGGGGTGAGCTGGACGGAGGCCTATTCCACCTTCGCCGGGAGCCCGTCGCCCGCCCAGGGCCAGGCCTGGTCGTCGCGGGGATTGGAAGTCACCAGCGTGTTCCAATACGCCTTCGACCCCAATAACGCCAACTACAACTATCTTTGCGCCTCGGACATCGGCTTTTGCTGGTCCGGGGATTCGGGGGCGACCTGGCACAATACGGCCCGGCGCAACGACGGTTCCTTCCCCGCGGCCTGGACCGAGACCTTTTACCGCGTGGCCTTCAACTCGACCGCAGGCACGGTCTTCGCCGCGGTTTCCAGCCTGCACGACCTGGACCATTCCAACCCCATCGGCAAGGCCGGCACGGGCGGCGTGATCAAGAGCACCAACTATGGCGGCACCTGGACCACCTCCTCCAGCGGCCTGCCTTCCGCGCCCGACACCTCCATCGTCTATGACCCTGTCAGCCAGGTCTTTTACACGGCCCTTTGGGGCCAGGGCGTCTACAAGTCCACCAACAATTGCGCCAGTTGGACCGCCTGCGCCACCCAGCCCATCATTGGAACCAACAAGGATGTTTATTCGCTGAAAATGGTGGGAACCAGCCTTTATTGCCTGCTCTCGGCCCAGAAGGGTTACGCCAATCCGGGGGGTCTCTTTATCTCCACCAACGGAGGCGGCACCTGGACCAACATCGCCACCAGCGTCAACGGGACCGCCCCCTACTATCCCACCGAATTCGACGTGAACCCCTCCAACCCCGCCACCATCTTCCTGGCGACCCAGGACGCCAGCACTTCCACCGGAGGCTGCTACCGCACCACCAATGGGGGCACGAGTTGGACGAAGATGGCCATCCCCGTCACCCTCTATGGGACGCCGGGTTACACACCCTACGGCTGGGCCCCCTCCATTGATCCCAGTAACCCCACCACGGTCTACTACGGCACCGAAAACCAGGGTTTCTTCAAATCCACCGACGACGGCAACACCTGGGCCCGGGTGACGACCCTTCCCTTCAGTTCGATCCAGCACGTCGTATTCGGGAACAACGCCACCTATGTAGGTACCTTTGGTGGAGGGGTCTGGAAGATGGCCAACAGCACCTCGTCGACCGCCACGCCTTCCGCCACCGCTTCAGCAACGCCCTCCGGCCCCACGCCCACACCCACCTTGACCGCGACCTCTTCTCCCACCCGGACGCCCTCGAGTACCGCCACTTCTTCGCCTACCCGCACCCCAACCTCGACCACAACCTTCACTCCCACCTTCACACCCAGCCTTACACCTTCTTCGACCACCACCGCCACTGCTACGGGAACCCCAACCTTGACCGAAACGGCTACTTCGACCGCCACTTTGACGGGGACCCCCACCCTGACCGGGACTTTCACCCCGACCTCAACCGGAACCTTGGTTCCTACGAATACACCGACTGCCACTCCCTCCCCGACCCCCAGTCCAACGGCCACCCGGTCCGCAACAGCAACGGCGACTTCGACACCCACAAGCACCCCAAGTTTCACCACAACCCTGACGGCAACGACGACTGCGACCCCTACCGGGACTTTGACTCCGCCCATAACCTCCACCCCTCCTGCGGCCCAGGAAACGGCCGTTGTTTATCCCAACCCTTATTCCGGGACGAACACGGCGCAGGTTGAAATCACCTTGGGGGAAACGGCGGACGACGTGGTGGTCTCGGTCTTCACAACGGCTTTCCGCAAAGTGGGCGAAACGCATTACGGGGTCCAACCGTCGGGCAGGGTGAACCTGCCCCTGGCGGTCAGGGACCAAGGTGGAACGCCCCTGGCCAACGGGCTTTATTACCTGGTGGTTAAAACATCCCAGGGCCGTTCAGTCTTAAAATGGATTGTGGCGAGGTAGGCGGCTAGGTTCCGGGGGTTGCTTGAGGGGAAGCTGTTAGGGCCGGGGTTTTGTCCGTCTCGGTGCCCGTTGAATAACGGCCATTCCGGTACCGGACCAAAACCTTCCCGGTTTTGGCGTAAAGGTAATCCATGGAAAAGTCCGCGTCGTCGAGGGTAACGCCGAAATACTTTTGAAGTTTCGGGTTCAGCCCCAGGATGATTTTTTTGAGGGCCTCCAGCATGTCCTGGATGGTATCCGGGCCCTCCACCGACCCGACCAGTGAAATCTCCAGCCTCTGCTGGTCGGGGTTATAAACCACAATGGCCCTGTAGGTCTGGCTGCCCTCCAATATTCCGCCCGACTTCTTTGCCTCCACAATCGTTCCAATCGTGGTCAGGTAGGATTGCAGGTAATTGGCCACCCGTTCCCCGGCCGGCACCATTTGGGGCTTGGCCAAATCGCCGTTCGAGGCCCAGGCCCCGCCCATCCCCAAGGACAGGAGGAGCGCCGCCAGGCAGGATTTGTAGGACATGGGCCGCCCGCTAAACATTAAACCGGAAATGGACGACATCGCCGTCCCTCATCACGTATTCCTTGCCCTCGGTACGCAATTTGCCGGCCTCCCGGGCCTTCACGGCCGAGCCGGCGGTGACTAGGTCGTCGTAGGAATAAACCTCGGCCTTGATGAAGCCCCTTTCGATGTCCGAATGGATCTTCCCGGCCGCCTGGGGGGCCAGGGTGCCCTTGGTGATGGTCCAGGCCTTGGATTCCATGGGCCCGGCCGTGAAGAAGGAAATGAGCCCCAGGGTCTCGTAGGACTTGCGGATGATGGCGTGCAGGCCCCTTTCCTTGATGCCCAGGTCCGCCAGGAACTGCCGGGCATCCTCCTCGGACAGTTCGGCCACCTCCGATTCGATCTTGGCCGAAATGGAGAGGCAGGAGGCATTGTGGGCTGCGGCGTATTTCTGGAGTTCCAGGTAATGCTTGTTCTTGGAAACATCGGCCAGGTCGCCTTCGGCGACGTTGCCGATGAAGAGGAAGGGTTTGCGGGTCAGGAGGCTTAACTCCCTGAGCTTCTTTTCCTGCTCAGGCGTCGCGGGCACCGAAACGGCCGGTTTGCCCTCTTCCAGGACCTTTTTGACGCCTTGGAAGAGGTCCCATTCGGCGACGGCTTCCTTGTCCCCCGCCTTCTTCCCCTTGTCGGTGCGTTGGAGGCGCTTGTCTACCGTCTCCAGGTCCGCCAGGCAAAGCTCGGTCAGGATGACTTCGATGTCCCGCACCGGGTTGATGGACCCCTCCACATGGGTGATATTGGCGTCCTCGAAGCAGCGCACCACCATGGCGATGGCATCCACCTCGCGGATGTGGGACAGGAATTTGTTGCCCAGTCCCTCACCCTTGCTGGCGCCCTTCACCAGGCCGGCAATATCAACAAATTCCACGATGGCCGGGACCTTCTTGCCGCTTTTTTCCATGTCGGAGAGCTTGTCGATGCGTTCGTCCGGCACCGTCACCACGCCCACGTTGGGCTCGATGGTGCAGAAGGGGTAGTTTTCAGCCGGGGCCTTGGATTTGGTGATGGCGTTGAACAGGGTGGACTTGCCCACGTTGGGCAGGCCGACAATTCCGATTTTCAAGGGAGACTCCTTTGGGACTGGCGGCCCGGCCGCCGCAATTATTGGATTTTCTGTATCAGGACCGGCGTCTGCGCGGGCTTGGGCACCACTTGGAGCACCCAGGGGCTGGCCGCGGCGGGAGAAGCGGCTTGCGCCCCCGTGGGGGCGGTTTCGTCGTACCAGAGAATGGTCTTGTCCGCGTAGTTTTCCATCCGTTTGAACCGCACTCCATTCCCGCCGTCCGGCTTCGGGCCCGAAAAGAACACCACCAGGGCCTCTTTCGTGAAGTCCACATTGGGGGGCTCCAAACCCGGCTCCAGCAGGGACCAATAAACGCGGAACCTCTCGGGGTCGCTCACCAATTCCTCATGGGCGGCGGCGACGGGCGCGGAGCTGCCGTTCCAATAAGGCTGGTTGGTCAGGTCCAAAACCAGGTCCAGGGACGGCGCGACGCCCAGGATGTGGTTTTTGGCCAGCCAGCGTCTGGCGACCTTCACCAGTGAGTTTTCCCCGGCGTTTTGGATGAAATGCGTCAAGAAGGCCAGTGCCACGAACAACAGGAGGATCCCCAAAATCGCCTTCAGCGGAAAGGATTTGGGTTTGGGGGGTTGCTGTAAATCCGGCGGTTTGGCCGGCCGGGTTTTCTTAGCCGGCCCTTCGGATTCCTTGCGGGCGGAAGGTTTGGGTGTCTTGAAAAGCCACCGGAGGACCTTCAGGTCCCAGGGTTCGGAAGGAGGATTAGCTGAGGCCACGACCGGTGTCCGCGGGCTTCCACTGCGCAGTTGGTCCAATTCCTTGCGGGCCGAAGCGCAAAGGTTCAAATGCCTTGCCACCACTCTCCTCTCCCGGGCTGTCAAACGGTCGTCCAGATAACCCCTTAACAAGGGGTGTAATTGTTCGCATTCGTTCATGGATTTCGCCGTGCTCCCGGGTAAAAACAAAGGAAGTTATCAGCGCTCATGATGCACAAAAAGGTCTTGGGAATCAAAACTAAAATAGGCACTTTCTTTTCCTGATTTGGGATGTCACATCCGGTCAAATGCTCGGCTTCCCTTGACTTTTACAACCGGCCTGAATACCGTAAGCCAGTTGGTTTAAAAAAACTCTAAGGAGAGAGAATCTATGGGCGATGCTTCCTTGACAGAGATACTGAACATCCTTTTCCGTTGGTTTCATGTGGTTTTCGGCATTTTGTGGATTGGTTTGTTGTATTTCTTCAATTTTGTGAACGGACCCTTCAGCAAAACGTTGGATGCCGATTCCAAGAAAAAGGTGGTTCCTGAGCTCATGCCTCGGGCCCTGTTCTTTTTCCGCTGGGCCGCCATGCTGACCTTTATCTTCGGCCTGGTGCTCTTTTACATTAATTACGCGCCAAACAACTGGAGCCTGCTCCATGACGCCCGTGGCAACTGGATCATGCTGGGCATGCTTTTCGGGACCATCATGTGGATCAACGTCTGGTTCATCATCTGGCCCAACCAGCGCAAGATCATCAACGGGGTCAAGACCGGGAATCCGGCGCCGGCGAATGTCGTCACCTTGGCCGCCAACGCCTCCAAGGTGAATGTCTATCTTTCCATTCCCCTGGTTTTCGCCATGCTGGCCGCTGGATCTCATTTTATCCACGACGAATGGTACTGGTTCGTGGGTGTGATCGTGGTCGGCTTCTTCGCCGCCAACGGGCTTTATATGCGGGCGGGTAAGGTCAAAACAGAAGTCTGAACGAACCCTCGTCAAAAACAAAAAAGGCCCTGGGAACCCCAGGGCCTTTTTTGTTTATCCGGGTATCAGTTGATGGTGGGGTGGATTCCGGCGGCATTCCCCAGAATCTCGGGGTTGAAGTCCAACTTGTGGTCCAAGAAGTGTTTTAAATAGGTGCGCCGAAGGTTTTTAAAGAACTTCTCCAGCTCCGGATCCGCATGGTTGGATTCCAGGGCCAGGAGGTTGAGCGCAATGGCGAAGGCCGTTTCGACGTGCTCGTGGCGGAACTCGATGCTCTTGCTGACGAAATCGTTGTAGCGCTGGATCCCCTTCTTATAGACGTCCATGGCCTTTGCATTGTCGTTCCCCTGGTAGAACTTCCCCATCAGGTAGAAAACCTCCAGGTCCAAGACCTCCGAGTGTTCGATGTTCTCGAATTGGTTGACCGCCTCGACCATGTGGATCTTCGAACTGGAATCCTGGAAATAGCTGTTCAGGCAGAACTTGGCGTATTTTGCCCGTAGGTACTGGTCCTGGGGGTTGCGGCGGAGGGCCGCCTTGTATTTACGCATTTCAGCTAAATGGATCAGTTTCTTGAAGAAGTTCAGGAAGGGGGATACGAGGCCGGCGAGGAAGTTCATAGTGAAAAAAGTTTATCATCGTCTTCAAAAGCTTGTCAAAGTTAAATCAAATGCCAAAAAAATTTGTTAGCAATGTTTTTGACCGCTTTCGCGCACTTTCAGGAGGGCTGGACGCCCCGGAAACGGAGGCCGCCGGGAAATGGCCTGCGGCGGGTCAGAATATATCGTTCGGGACAAAGACTTCCTGGCCCTGCAGGGCCTTCAACTGCTCGACTTGCTGGGGGGTAAGTATCTTCTTCTCCACTTCCAGTTCCGCCTTGATCTGGGTGCTGTATTTTTGGCCAAGCAAGGCGCCGATCTCGGAAGTGAGTTGGTCGATTTTATCCGTGTCGGGGTCGGCCTTTTCGACCTCGTTTTCCAGGTCCACCTTCTTGATCTTGATCTGCCCTTCAATGACCGCGATTTTTTTCCGGTAGGCTGCCCGGTTTTGCTGCAAAAGGTGCTTCTGGTCCTTGGTCACCTGGAGTTTATCCATGATTTCCCTGCGGGTCAGGTGGGCCTGGGGAGGTTCGGTGGGTTTGGGCTTAACGGCGGTGTCCGGTGCGCTTTCCGCATGGGCCAACCCCAGGAAGGACAAAGCCAGGATGAGGAGAAACGGGAAAAGCAGACCTTTGGTTTTCATCTCGACTCCCTTTGGCAGTTTACCCAGCATCACGGCTCATCACTTTTGCCCGCTTGGGCTCAAAAATCAACCGGCTCTCAAAGGAAAATTTCGTCCGTCGCCAGCGAGTCGATATGGACCTCATCGGACATCTCCGGCACCGAGGAGGGCGAATCACTCAAAAGGGCCGAAACCTTCACGATATTTTGGTCGTGGGAAATGGTCGCCATAGGATTGGAAACATTGACCAGATAAGAGGCGACCTCATTATTTTCGTTGGCTTGCTGTTGGACAAGAACGCCCGTGACCGCCACGCAAAGGCAGGCGGCCAAGGCAACCCAACGGACCGGGTGGCCCCAGGGCTTCCAGACGATGTGTTGCGGGCGGGTCCGGGACTGGATTCGGTCCTCGAGCTTATACCAAACCCGGTCAAAAACCACCGGCTCGGGGGTTTCCTTTTTCATTCGAGCCAGGGCCCGTTCGATCTCTTGGATTTTAAAATTTCGTTTCATGGTCATCACCTTGCTTCTTTACACATCTTCTTGCGAAAGCCCTTCTTTTTCCAGGATTTCTTTCAAAAGGGCCTTAGCCCGGTGGATATTGGACTTCACCGACCCCAAGGACAGTTGCAGGGCTGCGGCGATATCCTCGTAACTCATTTCCTCCATCTCCCTCATCAAAAGGCAGGCCTTTTGTTTGGCCGGGAGCTTTTCCAGCGCTTGGGCTACCACGGGGCTCAACCCCAGGTTGATGGCCTTTTCGCTGTCCTTCTTGTCCTCCGCTTCCGGGGCGTTTTCAAAGCCCAGGAAGGTTAGAATTTTCCGCCGCCTTAAAAGGTCCAGGCAGTGATTGGTGGTCATCCGGTAAAGCCAGGTGCTGAAAGCCGAATCCCCCCGGTAATTCTTGATCCGGTCGAACACCTTGAGGAATATCTCCTGCAAGGCGTCTTCGGCGTCCTGGGGCGACCCCAGCATCCGCCAGGACAGGTTATAAACCTTCGTCCGGTGCATTTCATATAAAACATGCAACCCGGCAATATCGCCTTTTCGGCAACGGTCAATGGCTTCGAGTTCTGTCATTCGTCACCTGGCCCGCCTGTCTTTAGGACGCTCCAAAGCCACAAAGGGTTGCAAGTTTTTTGGGTAAGGGCCCAAGTTTTGGGGGTTGCGCGGCCTCCCCAAGCCCCTTTTCGGGGCTTGAGGGGGGTCGATTTCACAATTTGGTGGATTTTACGACTTCTTGAGGAAAGTGAGGAGGCTCCGGACCATCAAACCCGTGCCCCCATAGGTGAGGTAAGGCACCGCCGGGAATTCCCTTTCCAAATAGGCCGGGCCGGCGATATCCAGGTGGAGCCAGGCTGTGTCCCCGACGAACTCCTGTAAAAACAGCCCGCCAATGATGGACCCGGCTTCCCGTCCTCCCCCGATATTCTTGATATCGGCCACCTTGCTTTTGATGTCGTCCCGGTATTCCTTGACCAAAGGAAGCTCCCAAATGGGTTCCCCCTCGGCTTCGGTGGCTTCTTTGACCTGCTCCAGGAGCTTGGAGTCATTGCCCATGGCCCCGGTCACCAAGGCACCCAGGGCGACGATGCAGGCCCCGGTCAGGGTCGCCATATCGACGATCTGGTCCACCTTTTGTTGGACGGCGTAGGAAAGGGCGTCGGAAAGGATGAGCCGCCCCTCCGCGTCCGTATTGAGCACTTCCATGGTCTTGCCGTTGATGGCCCTCAAAACATCACCCGGTTTATAGGCTCGGCCGCCCGGCATGTTTTCGGTGGTGGGGATGATGCCATGCACCTCGACGTTGGGCCGGATCTTCGACAATTGGCTGAAAACCCCCAGAACCGCCGCGGCACCCGACATGTCCATTTTCATGGTTTCCATCGAACCCGCCGGCTTCAAGGAAAGTCCCCCGGAATCGAAAGTAATTCCCTTTCCGACGATGGCCACGGACTTTTTCGGTTTCCCTGCCGGTTTGTAATGCAGGTGGATGAGGAACGGCTCCTGGGCGCTGCCGATGTTGACCCCCAGGATGCCGCCCGCGCCCATCCTTTGGAGGTCTTTCTTGGTGTAGAGCTTCAATTTGACCGGACCCTTTGCGATTTTGCGGGCCGCATTGGCCAGGACTTTGGGAGTGATATCGCTGGGGGCGCCGTTGATCAGGTCGCGGGCCATGATGGCACCTTCGCAATAACTCACGGCCGTCTCAAGGGCCTTCTTTGTGGCGCCCAGCGAATCCGACGGGGTTTGGAAAACGGCCTTTTGGACGCCCTTGGGGGCGTCTTTTAACTGGGTCTTGTACCGGGTGAATTGGTAGGAGCCTAAGATCAACCCTTCGGCGAAAGCCTTTAGAAGTTCATCCTTTAAGGGCCGGGGCCATTCGACGGCGATTTCCTCCACCCGGATCTCACGGGCCTTCCGGGCCAGTCGACCGCCTGCCCGGCGGAGGGTTTCGGCATTCACGTCCTGTTTGGAACCCAACCCCAGGGCGATGATTTTATCAACCGCCCCTTGGTTGGGGCGGGAAACAGCCGCCTGGTTTTCCTTACCTTGGAAACCTTCCTCTTCCATGGCCTTTCGGAGGACGTCGTTGGCCTTGCCGGGAGCATTCGAAAAACCGGATTCCTTTTCATAGGCCAGATAGACCCACACCTTGGGGCCCTTGGAACGGTCGGATTTAGTAACAGCGGAAAATTGGATCACAAAAACCTCCGGTGAGTGAAAATGATGGAATTGGCGATTGGCCGATTATTTTATCCAAGGACCTGGAAAAGATACAGGGAAACGCGGGCGGGAATGGTTAACCCAGAAAGACCTCGAATAAGTTTTGGGACTGAAGCCTCTTTTTGACCAGGCGAAGGGCTTTGTCCAGCTTTTCCTTGTTCCCCGGCAGATAGGGCCAGGGACTGGCCCCCGAAGGATGGGGGATGGGAATGACCCACGCGGGACCGCCAGGAAGGTCTTTTCGGAATTCCTTGCCGATGACTTCAGAAAATTTGTGGGGGCCGAGGATGCGTTCAATGGCCAGGCCCCCGATGAGGACCACCACCGTAGGGCTCAACAGGCCCAGCGCCTCCTCGAGGTAGGGAGCGCAGTTATCGACTTCCTGGGGATTGGGTTTCCGGTCGCCCTTGCCATGGGCCGCCTTGCCGGGGTAGCACTTGGTGACAGCGGTAATATAAGCGTTCTGCCGGATCTTCTCTTCCGTCATCCCGAGGGTCTGGAACCATTGGAAAAGCCTTTTACCGGCCGTCCAGGCGAAATTTTTTTGCGCCACCGGCTCCCGCACTCCCGGTGCTTGGCCGATCAGGAAGAACCCGCCCTTTTGGGACCGCCCCGTGCCGGGCACGGGGCAGTTGCCCCCTTTGGGGAAACACTTGGAACACTGCCGGATAGTCTCGTGAAGCCGGCTTAAATGGTTCCCAAGGGAATGGCGGGGGTTACTTGGAATCCCCGCTCGCGTCAGCGTCTTCTTTTGAAGCTTCAGTCTTGCCATTGGCCGCCTTATCGGTGGATGCGGAAGAATCGTCCTTAACCGTATAAGCCTTCGCGGCGTCCGGGTCAACGTCTTTCAACTCGTCCAAGGCCATCTTCAGGTTGTCACCGTGGTAGGAAGGATCGGCGGAGTTCATCCGGTAAAAGGCATCCACGGACTTCTTCAATGCTTCTTCGTCGCCCTTGCCCGCCTGGTAGAGGACCCAATTGTTCCAGCCAAGGTTGTTCAAATAAACCTTGTCATCAGGTTGGTTTTTGACCGCTTCCTCGAAATACGATTCGGCCTTGGTGGGCCGGCGGGCGTCCAGCAACACCTTACCCTGGCGGTTGGCCGCAGCCGCCTTGCCCGAGGGAGAAGAAGCGGCCGTGGCCGCCTTTTCCAATACCGCCAAGGCTTGGTCGGTTTCGCCCTGCTCCTCCAATTTGTCGCTTAAGGCACAAAGGGCCTTGAAATTCATCCCCGAAGTCTCCGCCTCGGCTGCCGGAGTGGCCTTGGCATGGTCTTCCTCCCGGGTAAGGGCCGCCTTGGCATTCTCCAGGTCCTCCTGGTTTTCGCCGCTGGCTTCCAGGTTCTTGACGGCGTCCTTCAAATCATCCACCGTACCCATGCCGTATTCGTAAAGGTCGTATTCAACGGCGCCCAAGTTTTTCATGGCAATCTTGTTGTCGGCGTTTTCTTCCACCGACCGGGCAAAGGCCTTCTTGGCCTCCTCCAATTTCCGGGCCTTCAGATAGGCCCAGCCTTGTGCATTGGCAGCCTGGCTCTTGGCTTTGGGGTTGGAACCCAGGTCTTCCGCGGCGCCGTAGGCAGCGGCCGATTCCTCGAATTTGCGGTCTTTCAAAGCGTCGTTCCCCGCAGTGTAAGCCTCTTTGAAGCTCTTAAACGAAGGAGCGCCCTTGGAAGAAGCGGCGGTGGAAGTGGAATCGTTGGAACCCGCGGCAGTACTTGCAGCCGAAGTGTTGTTTTGGGCCAAAGCCCCCACCGTCAGGCCCAAGACCGCCAGCATCCAGGCAAGATAGACATTACGCATATTTCCCTCCTCAAGAACTTTAATGAACCGGCCTTCATTGTACTTTCCCTGCGGCTTGGCACAAGGGGCGCCCATCGGAAATTTCCTTTGTTTTACAGGTCAAAATGTATTATTTTCAGTCCCATTACCTGAAACCAGTCTGGAAAGGGACGATCAAATGGCGGCTCCAAAAAAGAGTTGGGTCCGGCTTCTCATTAGTTTCTTCGTTATCGCCTTGATCACCGCCGCATTTTATTTTTTGTTCAGGAAAGTCAAATTCAGTGATCTTGCCTCTGATTTTGCGAACTTCAACTATCTTTGGCTGATCCCGGCGTTATTGGTGTATTTATCCGGTTACCTCATCCGCGGATATCGCTGGGTGGTTTTGCTGACCCCCGTTAAGAAATGTTCTTTTCAAAGTTTGTTTCCCACACTTCTTATCGGTTTCATGGCAAACAATGTCCTGCCCGCCCGCGCGGGAGAATTTGTCCGGGCCCATTTGAATGGAAAAAAGGAAGGAATCAGCCGGAGCGCCTCCTTGGGTACCATTATCCTGGAAAGGCTCTTTGACGGAATGGCCATGCTGTTAATCCTCGGGGCTTCCATTTCGCTGCACCACCCGGCCTCAACGGCTTTCTCGCAAAACATCGAGGGAACTGCGACAAAAGCCTCCTATATCTTCGGCGCCGCCTTCCTTTTATTTTTTTCCATGCTCGTTTTCAAAAAACAAACGGTCAAAGTCATCAATTATTTGGTTTCCCACGCCCCCCCAAAACACCAAAAGCCATTGGAAAAAATCGCCCACACGTTTTTGGATGGCTTGAAAATCCTTCAAAGCGCGAAGGAGTCCTTCCTGGTCATGGCGACATCCCTTGCCGCATGGACCTGCGAGTTCAGTGCTTTTTATTTGATTGCGGTGGGTTTTCAATTGGCGCCCGATCCCCTTCACTTCAACTCGGCGGCCCTATTGATGGCCATTACCAATCTGGGACTGATGGTCCCAAGCACTCCGGGAGGCTTGGGTATTTTCGAGGGGATTGGAGTCACCCTGCTCTCGGTTTACAACGTCCCGAATCACACGGCTCTGGCCTACATCGTGACAGTGCATTTACTGGTATTCCTCCCCATTACCCTTTTGGGTTATTACTACCTTCACAACGAGGGCTTGACCTTGAAAACAATATCCGAGGAAAGAAAAGCGGGAAATTAAAGCTCCCTGAAAGGCGCATCCATGAGGATCGGAGTTGTCGGTGCGGGCGTAGCGGGTCTGACCGCCGCTTACCGTCTTTCCAAAGCCGGGCACCAGGTCGAGGTCTTTGAAGCTTCCGACCATGTCGGCGGCTTGGCGTCCGGCTTTCCAGTGGCCGGAACCACCCTGGAAAAGTATTACCACCATATTTTTACCAGTGACACCTGCATCCGGGAAATGGTGGATGAACTGGGCATCCGTGACAGCCTCCATTGGCTCACCAGCCAGATGGGTTTCACTTACCAGGGAAAACTCTATCCCTTTGGGACCCCCTTGCAGCTTCTTAAGTTTACTCCCCTCCCCTTCCTGGACCGGATTCGTTTCGGCCTGCAAGCCCTTTACTTGGGAAAAGTAAACGACTGGAAAAAGTACGAGGAAGTCACGGGCTATGAATGGATGAAGAAGCATTCGGGGCCCGCACTCTTGAAAATCATCTGGGAACCCCTTTTGAAGGGAAAATTCGGGCGCTATTACGACAAGGTCGCCATGGCTTGGCTTTGGGCTCGCATCCATACCCGGGCTTCTTCAAGGAAGGGAACCCAGGAAAAGTTGGGTTATTTCAAAGGCGGTTTCGAGGTTTTTCACCAATCCTTGGCCGAAGCCGTCCGAAAAACGGGGGTTCCCGTCCACCTCAAAACCCCGGTCAGCCGCGTCCTGACCCAAAACTCGAAACTGAAGGGGCTGGAAGTCGGGGGCCAGGAAAAGCTTTTTGACCGGCTTGTCTTTGCGGCCGCCACCCCCATCCTCCTGAAAACCTGCCCCGAATTGCCCGAAGACTACAAAAAGCGCATGACCCAACTGGATTTCCTGGGCGCCCAATGCCTGATCCTGGTGATGAAGAAAAAATTCAGCGATATGTATTGGATCAATATCGCCGATCCCGACATCCCGATCCTTGCCTTGATCGAACACACCAATTTTGCACCCTTGGATTGGTACCAGGGAAAACACCTGATGTACGTGGGGAATTACCTTCCGCAGGACCACAAGTATTTCAAGATGAAGAAGGAGGACATTTTCGCCGAACTCCTTCCCCACCTCCAAAAAATCAACCCTGACTTCAATGAAAGCTGGCTGGAAGACTATTATTTGTTCCAGGATTTGTACGCCCAGCCTGTCGTACCCCTCCACTACAGCCAGGTGAGGCCCGGTTATGAAACTCCCATCGAAAACCTCTACCTGGCCAACATGGCCTTGGTTTATCCGGAAGATCGTGGCACCAATTTCGCTGTGGACGTAGGCAACAAGGTGGCCCGTTTGATCGACCCTGCCGTGTCCGTTCCCGCCTTCCAAGAGTGAAATCCTGATTTTATTCTGTGCGAGGCGGACAATATGGTAATATTTTCCCGCCTCACGCGGAACAAGGAGACCTCATGCCGAAAGTTTCGTCACTTTCCATTTTCTTCCCCTGCTACAACGAGGAAGCCAACGTCGAAAACATGGTCCGTAAATCGCAGGCCATCCTTCCCGAAATAGCCGAACGGTGGGAGATCATTCCCGTCAACGACGGCAGCAAAGACAGGACCGGTGAAATTATCGACCGGTTGGCCAAGGAAGATTCCAATGTCCATCCTGTCCACCACGAAAAAAACAAAGGCTACGGCGGGGCGGTTGTTTCGGGATACAACGCGGCCAAATATGACTTCGTTTTTTTTACCGACGGTGACCTTCAATTTGACCTGAGGGAAATCACTCTTTTGATCGAAAAACTGGACGAAGGGGACTTGATCCTCGGTTACCGCAAAAACCGCAGGGACCCCTGGCACCGCAAACTCAACGCTTTCATGTGGGGATCCCTGGTGAAATTCCTTTTCGGCTTCCAGGTCCGTGATGTGGACTGTGCCTTCAAGCTCATCAAGCGCCGAGTGATCGACAAGGTCCAGCTCAGCGCGGGCGGGGCCATGGTTTCGACCGAATTACTAGCCAGGGCCAACAAGGCGGGCTTCCGGTTTGTGGAAGTGGGTGTCACCCATTATCCCCGGGTGGCCGGAACCCAAACGGGCGCAAACCTCCGGGTCATTTTCCGGGCTTTCCAGGAACTCTTCAAGTTGTATGGGAAAATCAAGAATCAATCGAAGTGATGCAAAGATCCCCAATCCTGGGCCGTTTTAACAGGCTGGCCCAGGAATAAGCCCGAATTCAGCTTTGGGTCTGCAGGAAGTCGATGTGACTTTTAGCGTTTTGGGTCAAGTCCGGGTCCTTCGAGTACTGCATGACTTTTTGCCAGCTGTCCACGGCTTCCTGTTTCTTCCCCAGCTTTTCGTAAGTCACTGCCAAGTCGTTGTAGATGGAAGCATCGTCCGGACGGATGGAAGCGGCCTTTTGGAAAGCCTGCAAAGCGTCGCTGGGCTGTTCCTTGTCCAAATAAACGCTCCCCAGGTTGTATTCGTAATCGGCGTTCTGGTCATTCAGCGTCGCTGCCTTTTGGAACAGCTGGAGGGCATCGTCGTAATTGCCCGCATGGTAGTACATCATGCCCAGGTTATTCGTGGCGTCGGCATGGGCAGGGTCAAAACGCAAGGCCATTTCATACATCCGCACCGCCGCGTCATCCATATCGAAGCGCGCATAAAGATACCCAAGGCCGAAATAGGCCTTGGCAAAGGTGGGATCGATCATCAGGGCTTGTTTGAGGTAATTAAAGGAATCGTGGTATTTCTGGCGGTCATATTCCACTTTTCCCTTTTGGAAGAAGGACTCCGGGTCTCCATAAACCGCCGCGGGTTTTTCACTGGAAGTCTTGGCAATGGCATGGTGCACAACATGCCCTAAGTGGTGGGAAACCAACGCCACGACCGGTTCCTTCACCATCGCAACTTCTTCCGACTTGGCGAAGGGCTGCCAATGAGTGGCTTCCATCCAGAACCCCAACCCCACCAAGAGAAAAATGAGGACAAGCCAAAGTAAATCAATGGCATCCCGGCCAATGTCCCTCATGCCAAATTTCTTCTGTTCTTCGGCTGCCGGCTTGGCTTTTGACGGGCCAGCGGCAACCGCTTTGGGAAGTTCGGTTCCGCACTTAACGCAGATCTTGGTACCGTCGGGATTTTCCGCGTGGCATGCCGGACAAACAATCATGGGGTCCCTCGAACTTTGGATTTAATGGGCTGGTCCTGGCAACTCCGGAAAGGCCAAAACCCGCCCTAGAACCGTGTTAATTTAACTCGCCCGGATGAACCCGTCAACGCTCAATTGGTTCTGGGATTTTCATGGCTGCCAAAGTTTTCCGTCGTCATTTTCATTTTTTGGGTCAGTTTTTCGAGTTGGCTGAATCCGTCTTCCACCGCCTCAAATTTCGACTTAACGTGGTCGCCCGCAACGTAGATTTTGTTGATTAATTGCAGCAATAGTTCGTTGTCGTTGCGCTGGTCGTCCAAGGCCTGCGAAATCTCCCCTAGAAGCCCGCCGGCCTTCCGCACGGACTTGACGATATTCATGAAAACGTCCCCGGCATTGTAGACCACATTGACGTTCTCCTCGATCTTTCCCGTCGTACTGATAAGGGAAATGGCGCTGGCGGTCTTGGCCCGGATATCATCCACCAGGTGTTTCACGTCCCCCGAGGCCTTGGCGGAAGCTTCCGCCAGGGTTTTGATTTCGCTGGCCACGACCGCAAAACCTTGCCCATGCTCCCCGGCGCGTGCCGCCTCGATGCCGGCGTTAAGTGCCAGTAGGTTGGTCTTGCGGGCGATGGAAGTAATGGTGGCCAAAAACTCCCCGATCTGGTCCGAAGCCAAATTTAATTGTTGGATGACTTCCGCCGAGGATCCAATCGTGGCCTTGATTTCAGTCATGGCCTTGATTTCCTTACCAACCGATTTGATGCCATCGGTGGCCGACCGGGCGGCTTCATCCGTATCCACGGCCACTTTCTTGCTGTCGTTTACGATAAGCTCATTAAGTTGTAGCAGTGACTTATTAATGCGCCCGGCCTTTTCAATGGTGGAAGACCAGTCGCGTAAAGTGTCCCGGAAGGCCCGGAAGGATTGGGCGATCCTTTCCTGCTCCCTGGCAAACTCCTTTAAATCTTCCGACAAATCGTGCAGCGGAAGGGGCACTGGCTGGCTGACATCGGGTGCGGGGGCTTTCTCGACGGGAAACTGTTCCAGACACTGTTGAACGACGGATTGAAGGGGCTGGTCGTCGTTTTCAGCGGAACTCAAGATTTTGATGAAAGCAGGGGGGGCGGTTTTTTTTTCGGCTAATTGTTTCA
>JAJPJW010000203.1 GCA_021324075.1 Pseudomonadota bacterium
GCGCTAAGCCTACTGGGCGAAGCGCGAGGTTTGGGGGTGCCGTTCCTGAATAGGAACGGTACAAGAAATGCCATGGAGCGTAACCACGGATAACGGCAATTCGCCACAGATGCACACGGATGAAGACGAACAGATATCTTTTAGATTCCAAAAATTAAAGATTCATAAACCAAAGGTTTTTCTTATCTGTGTTAATCTGTGTTCATCTGTGGCTAAAAGGCCTTTTATTTTTCCTTTTGGAGTGTCCAATGTTCCGTAAATCCTTGTTTCTGCTCGCCGTTGTCTCGATCTGTCTTTCCGGCTGCGGAAAGGTTGATCCCAAGATCTACGCCCAGGACGGCCCGGTCACCGACGGCGACACCCTCATTGAATCCACCATCGGCGACGCCAAGACCTTGAACCCCGCCTTGGCGGACGAGGAAACGGGAGGCGATATCGACGGTCTGGTCTTCAACGGCCTCCTGCGCTACAACGAGAAACTGGAACTGGAGCCCTGCCTGGCCCAGAAATGGACGGTCTCCAAGGACGGCAAGGCCATCACCTATTACCTGCGCAAGGGCGTCAAGTTCCACGATGGCGTGGAAATGACCGCCGAAGACGTGGTTTTTACCTGGAAGGTTTACAGCGACCCCACGGTCAACACTCCTTATGGCGCCGATTACCAATACATCAAGAACGTCGAGATCATCGATCCCTATACGGTCAAGGTGATCTACAAGAAGGCCTTCGCGCCGGCCCTCACCACCACCTTCACTTCCATCCTTCCCAAACACTTATTGGAAGGGAAGGACATCAACCATGAGGACGCTTTCAACCGCCACCCTATCGGTACCGGCCCCTATAAATTCGTGGAATGGAAATCGGCCCAGCAGATCGTATTGGAAGCCAACCCGGATTACTGGGAAGGGAAGCCCCATATCCACCGCTTCGTCCTGCGCATCATCCCGGACCAGTCGTCCGAGTTCCTGAGCCTCCTGAAGGGGGAAACGGACGCCCTTGGCGCCTGGACCTCCGGGACCATCACCCCCGAACAATATGCCCGCCAGACCGACACGCCCAAGTTCACGGACTATTACAACAAGTATGAAGCCGACCAGTTCGTCTACGTTTATATCGGCTGGAACCTGGAATCCCCCCTTTTCAAGGATGTGCTGGTGCGGAAGGCGCTGACCATGGCCATCGACCGGCAGGCCATCATCCAGAACGTGGTTTACGGGCTGGGCAGCATCTGTACGGGGCCCTTTGTGCCCCAATCCTGGGCTTATAACAAGGATGTGAAGCCCCTCCCCTTTGACATCGAAGGGGCCAAGGGGCTTTTGAAGAAGGCTGGATGGAAAATGGGGAAGGATGGCGTCCTCCACAAATCCATTGCCGGAAAAGACACGCCCTTCCGGTTCAAGCTTTACACCAACCAGGGCAATACCAGCCGGGAGCGTATCGCCACGATCGTCCAGCAGCAGTTGAAGCAGATCGGCATCGACTGCCAGCCCCAGATCATGGAATGGACGTCCCTCTTGAACGAGTACATCAACAAGCGCAAATACGACGCCATGGTAATGGGCTGGCAGTTCCTGCCCGAACCGGATTGCTATCTTTCGTGGCACTCCTCCCAGACGGGGGAACACCAATACAACATGGTGGATTACAAGAATAAGACCGTGGACAGCCTGCTGGTGCAGGGCCGGGAAACGGTGGACCCGAAAAAACGGGCCGTGATTTACCATAAAATCCACAAAATCCTGGCGGATGATGTTGCGGCCACCTTCCTTTACGTGCCCTACTCCCTTCCGGTGGTGCACAAGCGTTTCAAGGGCCTGGAAACGAACCGGAACGGTATCGGCTGGCATCCGGAGAAGTGGTATGTGCCCGCCGGCCAGCAAAAATACAGCCAATAGCCGTTACCGCCAGCTTGTTCGGCAGCCACTCCCCGCGATGACGGCAATTTCGTTTTTGGAGCCATGATGCGCAAGTTTGTCCTCCGCCGCCTCCTCATGATGATTCCCCTCCTCTTCGGTATCTCCATCCTGACCTTCGCCATCGTGAAACTGGCTCCCGGCGATGCCGCCTCCCTCAGCGTGGCGTTGAACTCCAAGATTGATCCCGGCTATATCACCAAATTGCGCGCTTCCTTGGGCCTGGACCAGCCGGCTTATATCCAGTACTGGCGGTGGCTCAAAGGCATGCTGACGCTGGACTTCGGCAATTCCTTCATGGACGGCCGGCCGGTCCTGGCGGTCATCGAGGAGCGTCTTCCCGCGACTTTCCTGCTTTCGGGCCTGTCCGAGATACTGCTTTTCCTGGTCGCGGTCCCTTTGGGGATCCTGGCCGCCTATTACCAGGGCCGTTGGCTGGACCGGTTTACCTCCATCTTTTCTTTCGTGGGTTTCGCCATGCCGACCTTTTGGCTGGCCCTGATGCTGATGCTGATTTTCGGGGTGCAGTTGGGCTGGCTGCCCGTATCGGGAATGATGGAAGTGGGGAGCGAATACCTGCCCTGGTACCAGCGCCTGGGAGACGTCGTCCAGCACCTGATCCTTCCGCTCGTGGTAACGACTTACGGCGGCCTGGCTTCGGTGTCCCGCTATGCCCGCACGAGCATGCTCGAAGTCATCCGGCAGGACTATATCCGCACAGCCCGGGCCAAGGGGCTTTCCGAATTCCAGGTGGTCTTCCGCCACGCGCTGCCGAACGCCCTCATCCCCATCATCACCCTGCTGGGGCTGTCCTTGCCGAACCTGATCGGCGGCAGTTTCATCATTGAAAGCATCTTCGCCTGGCCGGGCATGGGGCGCCTGGGCTTCGAGGCCATCATGTCCCGGAATATCACGCTCGTCATGGGCATCGGGGTCATCTCGGCCTTGCTGACCCTCTTGGGCAATTTCCTGGCGGATCTCGGCTATGCCCTCGCCGATCCGAGGGTCCGTTATGATTAAGCGCCTTTGGAAGCGCAATCCGCTTATTTTCTGGGGCGGGGCCCTGGTCGCCCTTTTGGTTTTAACGGCCCTCGTCTGCCAATGGATCGCGCCTTATGATCCGGACAACCAGGTTTTGGCCGACCGGCTTTTACCCCCTTCCTGGCAGCACTGGATGGGCACGGACCAATATGGACGGGACATCCTTTCAAGGATGCTTTACGGCTCCCGGATCTCCCTGGCCGTGGGCCTGGTGGCGGTTTCCATTTACGTCCTCATCGGCACGACGGTGGGTTCGGTGGCCGGCTATTACGGCGGCTGGGTGGACGGCCTCCTCATGCGGGTGACGGACATCTTTTTGTGCATCCCAACCTTCCTTTTGATCCTCATGGTCATCGCCTTTGTGGGTCCCAGCATCATCAACATCATGGTGGTCATCGGCCTGACCAGTTGGACCGACGTGGCCAGGTTGGTCCGGGGGGAAGTGCTGGCCTTGAAGGAAAGGGAATTCATCCAGGCGGCCAGGGTCATCGGCATGAAGGATTCCCGCATCATCCTCCGGCATCTTCTCCCCAATGCCCTCGGGCCCGTTTTGGTGGTGGCCACCCTGGGAATCGGCGGCGCCATCCTGGTGGAATCGGCCCTGAGTTATCTTGGCCTGGGTGTCCAGCCCCCTACGCCGAGCTGGGGGAACATGTTGGAGGAGGGAAAAGAGCATTTAACCGACGCCTGGTGGCTCATCACCTTCCCGGGCCTGGCCATTTTCCTGACCGTCCTGGGCTACAACCTGCTGGGTGAGGGCTTAAGGGACCTGCTCGACCCCCGTCTTCGCGGAAGTGGAAGAAACAATTAACCACAGAGGTCACAGGGTACACAGAGTAAATCCTGAGAATTTAATAACTCCCATCCTCAAAATCTTTTGATTTTTGGTTTCACTCTGTGCCCTCCGTGTACCCTGTGGTGAAAGAGGTTCGTCTTGCCTGAGCAATTCGCAGAGGTCGTCTTTCCCGTCCCCCTCAAACAAACCTTCACCTACCGCATTCCGGAGGCCCTGGACGGCCTGGTTTCGCCGGGGATGCGTTGTTTCGTCTCCTTTGGTTTCCGCCAGACCGTGGGCATCGTCACGGGCCTCCTGCGCAAGGCGCCTGAGGGCCTGAAGAAACTCAAGGGCATTGACTCGCTGCTCGACTCCCAACCCCTCATCACCCCGGACCTCCTGAAGCTGGGGGAGTGGATCGCGAACTACTACTATTGCTCCCTGGGGGAGGCGCTTTTCGTGATGGTGCCCGCCTTGACCCGCAAGAACCCCAAGTCGGTTTTGGAACTCACGGAAGAAGGCCTTTCCCGTGTGGAGAAAGTGGAAACCCTCCTGGGTGAATGTGGACCCCTGCGGGGCGTGAACTGGAAAAGCCTGAAAAAAGGGGGGGTGGCCCTGACCCCCCGCACCCAGGCGCTGGCCGAGGCCCTGAAAGCGGCAGGATTAGGCGTGATCAAGGTGGCCAGCGGAAAAAGCGCGGCGGGACCTTCGGCGAAGGTCCCCTTGGGGGCCAAAACCGCCCCGCCGCCGCTCCATTCCCAGCAACAAAAGGCCCTTTCGGCCATTGAGGCGGCCCTGGACCAGAAGACCTTCCGGGCATTCCTACTCCAGGGCGTGA
>JAJPJW010000226.1 GCA_021324075.1 Pseudomonadota bacterium
CCCCCCCGACCTTCCCGTGCCTTATGCCCAAGCGGTCACCGAGGGAATGGTCCACACGGCTTCCTACCAGCCGGTCAGCGCCTTCCCGATAAGCCCCAACACGGCCTTGGACCGGAATGCCATCCGACCAAAATCTGGGGTGGCAAACGAGGAAGTTGTTAACATACGTTTTGTAGTTATCTCACCCGGTAATGTTGACATCAAGGTTTATACCTTGGATGGGACTTACGTAAAGGAACTGGTGAACCAGTATTATCCTCAGCCTGGAATTTATTGGACGAAGTGGGACGCAATGAACCGATTCGGCTCTATGGTGGCCTCGGGGGTTTACCTGATCACCACTGAATCCCCCGGTGGACACCAGGAATTCGAGAAAGTAGCGGTCATCAAGTAAGGCGCGGGAGCCCGGATGCCCAAGTTTTTAAGCGGCTTAATGGGGAGCGTCTCGGACCTCTTTTTCCCCAAAATCTGCCAGGGATGCGGGGAAAGGTTTGAGACCGGGCTTTCCAACATCCTCTGCCTTTCCTGTCTCAATTCCATCGCCGCCTATGAAGACCCGGTTTGCAGCCATTGTGGAATGTCCCTGCCGCCTGGGGCATTTGAAGACGCAGTTTTATCAAGATGCCGTGACTGCGGGGATGGAAATTACCACCTGGACCAAGTCCGGGCCGTCGGCCCCTATGAAGGGCCGCTCCGGATCGCCCACCATGGTTTTAAATTCGAGGGCATGGAGGCCCTGGGGGGGATTCTGGCGGACAAAATGGTCTTTTCCTCCCCTCCCGCCTTTTGGGAAGGGGTTGAAACCCTGGTGCCTGTTCCCTTGAGCCCCGAAAGGGAGAGGGAGAGGGGATACAACCCGGCTGCCCTCCTGGCCTTTGAAATCTCACGGGCCAAGGGAATCCCTTGGCGGCTGTTGCTGAGGAAAACAAAGTCCACCCGACCCCAAATGTCGCTGACGCGGGAAGAGCGGCTGAAAAATCCAAAAGGCGTTTATTGTCCCGAGGAAGGCGCCAAGGTTCCATCCAAGCTGGTTTTGGTGGACGACGTCTTTACGACCGGCGCGACCCTGGAGGAATGCGCCAAATCCCTCAAGGAGGCCGGTGGAAGCTGGGTTGGCGCTGTTGTTTTGGGGAGGACACCGCGTTATTTTTAATTGTGGCCTGACCGGAAAGGCTGAACCTCGACAAACCATCCCGCTTTTTCCCCGGGTCGCTCCCGGGTGGTCCCAAACCGCCCGCATGGCCTTGCCATTGCGCCACTTGACCCCTTAAACCCCTTATGCTAGCTTGACCGCTCTTAAACCCAATCTTTTGGAGGATTTCCATGGCAATCAAGGTCGGCATCAACGGTTTTGGCCGTATCGGGCGCAACGTCTACCGCGCCGCGATGGGGAACAAAAACATCGAAATCGTCGCGGTCAACGACCTGACCGACGCGAAAACCCTGGCCCACCTTTTGAAGTACGATTCGGTGCTGGGCAATCTTCACGCGGACGTGAAAGCCGGCGAGAATTCGGTGATTGTTAATGGAAAAGAAATCAAGGTTTTCGCCCAAAGGGACCCGGCCCAAATCCCCTGGGCCAGCGTCGGGGCGGAATTCGTCGTGGAATCGACGGGCCATTTCACCGACAAGGCCAAAGCAGTCGCCCATTTGAAGGATTCGGTCAAGAAGGTCATCATTTCAGCGCCGGCCACGGGCGAAGACCTGACCATCGTCCTGGGGGTCAACGAAGACAAGTATGATCCGAAGAACCACCACGTGGTTTCCAACGCTTCCTGCACCACCAACTGCCTGGCGCCCTTCGCCAAGGTGCTGCATGACAAGTTCGGCATCGTGAAGGGAATGATGACCACCATCCACAGCTTCACCAACGACCAGGTCACGCTGGACTTTCCCCACAAGGACCTGCGCCGTGCCCGCGCCGCCAGCCTCAACATGATCCCGACCACGACCGGGGCCGCCAAGGCCATCGGCCTGGTCCTGCCCGAATTAAAAGGGAAGCTGGACGGACTTTCCATCCGCGTCCCCACGCCGGTCGTCTCGGTGGTGGACCTGGTGGCCGAGATCAGCAAGCCCGCGAGCAAGGACGACATCAACAACGCCCTGCGGGAAGCGGCCAAAAGCGCCAAGTTGGACAAATACCTGGACGTCACGGACGAACCCCTCGTTTCGGCCGATTTCAAGGGCAACCCCCACTCTTCCATCGTGGACGCACTGTCGACCTACGTCATCGGGAATATGGTGAAGGTTCTTTCCTGGTATGACAACGAATGGGGTTATTCGAACCGGGTCGTGGACCTGATCGAGTACATGGCCTCCAAAGGTTAAGCACCTATAAGTGAAGGATGTTTATGCATCCAGTTGTCTGGTGGGTCGCGACGGCGGTTGTCTTCTTCATCCTGGAGCTGACAACCGCCTCCTTTTTCTTCCTCTGGATCGGGGTCGGCGCCCTTCTGACGGCCGTCGTGAGCTTTTTCGCCGATAAAAACTGGATTGAATACCTCGTTTTCGCCCTTTCTTCCCTCCTCTTAGTCGCCTTGAGCCGCCGTTGGGCCCCCCGTTTGTCGGGAAAGACCCAAAGACCGGCCAACGTGGACGCCTTGGTCGGACAAACCGCCGTTATCACCAAAGTGGACTCCAACCTGCCTTCCCAGGGTTACGCGAAGGTGGATGGGGAAGCCTGGAAAGTGGAATCGGAAGACCGGCAGCCGCTGACTTTGGGAGGTAAAACCCAAGTGATGGCGGTGCGGGGAAACGTTTTGGTTGTGAAAATTTAAACTAACAATTATTTGACAGTTTTTGAAAGGAGTTTCCTTATGGAAATAATCGCCGGGCCCGTTCTCATAATCCTCCTGGTTTTTGTCCTCATCTACGTTTCGCGCGCCATCCGAATTGTGCGGCCTTACGAAAAAGGCCTTATCGAAAGGGTGGGGAAATACTCCCGTACGGCCGATTCGGGGCTTACGGTCCTTTTCCCGCCTTTCGAAAACATGCGGAAAGTCGACATGCGGGAACGGTACATCAGCGTTCCGCCGCAAGAGGTCATCACGAAGGACAACGTGGTGGTCTCCGTCGACGCCTTGATCTATTTCCATATAACGGATCCCTTCAAGGTCGTTTACAACGTCCAGTTCTTCGAGGGTTCGGCCACAAACTTGGCCCAAACCAACCTGCGCAATACCATCGGCGAATTGGACCTGGACCAGACCCTGAACAGCCGCGAACAAATCAACACCCGGATAAGGGAAATCCTCGACGAAGTCACGGACAAATGGGGCGTGAAGATTACCCGGGTGGAAATCCAGAAGATCGACCCGCCGGTGGACATCGTCAGCGCCATGAGCGCCCAGATGAAGGCTGAGCGCACCAAGCGCGCCGCCATCATCGAGGCGGAAGGCATCAAGCAGGCCGCCATCACGACGGCGGAAGGCCAGAAGCAGTCGGCGATTTTGAAGGCGGAAGGCGAGGCGGCGGCCATCGAGAGGGTCGCGACAGCCAACAAATTCCAGAAAATCGCCCTGGCGGAGGGGGAAGGCCAGGCCATCCTGACGGTTTTCAAGGCCATGCACGACGGAAACCCAACCCAAGACCTTTTGGCGCTGAAGTACATGGAAATGCTGGCCAATGTGGCCGACGGCCAATCGACGAAGATCTTCCTGCCGCTAGAGGCTTCCGGAACACTGGGTGCCTTGAGCACGATTGCGGAAGCTTTCAAAACGGACTTGAAGGCAAAAACCAAGTAAGGCTTTTTAAATTTTGGGAAAGGATCGGGAATGGCTTCCTACAACAAACTGACGGTGGAGGATTTGAATCCGGCGGGCAAGAGGGTTTTGGTGCGGGTGGACTTCAACGTCCCGCTCGACGAAGCTTTGAAAATTACCGATGACACCCGCATCCGGGAATCCTTAAAGACCATTCAATACCTTTCGGATAAGGGCGGGAAAGTCGTCCTGTGTTCGCACCTGGGCCGTCCCAAAGGCGTGGATGAAAAGCTCCGTTTGAAGCCGGTTGCCGACCGCCTTTCCGAACTTTTGAAAAAAACGGTGAAGGCGCTGAAGGACTGCATCGGTCCTGAGGTTGAAAAAGAAGTTGCGGCCATGAACAACGGAGACGTTGTGCTCCTGGAAAACGTCCGGTTCCACGCTGAGGAAGAGAAGAACAACCCCGATTTCGCCAAGAAATTGGCGGCCTTGGCCGATATCTACGTCAATGACGCTTTCGGCACGGCCCACCGGGCCCATGCTTCCACGGAAGGCGTGACGAAGTTTGTTTCCCAGTCCGCCGCCGGATTCCTCATGATGAAAGAGATCAAGTACCTTGGCGGGGCCCTTTCGAATCCCGCCAAGCCCTTCGTGGCCATCATCGGGGGGTCCAAAATCTCCACGAAGATTGATCTCAGCCAGCACCTCATGAAAAGCGTTGACGTCCTGATCATCGGGGGCCGGACGGCCTATACCTTCCTGAAGGCGCGAAAGTTCGAGATCGGCAAGTCATTGGTGGAAAAGGACAAAATCGACCTGGCCAAGAAGTTGATGAGCCAGTCGATCGACACGGATGTGCCCCTTCTTTTGCCGATCGACCACGTGATCGCGGACAAGTTCGACGCAAAAGCCAACGTCAAGATCGTCCCCCGGGGCGGGATCCTTCCGGAATGGGAGGGGATGGATGTCGGGCCATCCACCGTCGAGAAATACGCCAATTTCATCCGGACGGCCAAAACCATTTTTTGGAATGGGCCAGTCGGGGTATTTGAAATGGAGCCCTTCGCGAAAGGCACCTTCGCCATCGCCAAGTTGCTGGCGGAAGCTTCCGAAAAAGGGGCTACCACCATCGTGGGCGGCGGTGATTCGGTGGCCGCGGTGACCCAAATGGGTCTGGCCGCCAAAATGTCGCATATTTCAACCGGGGGCGGCGCGTCCCTGGAATTTATGGAAGGCAAGCAGCTGCCCGGCATTGTCGCTTTGACGGATAAAAAATAAAACAACGAGAGGAATCGAATGTCCCGCAAGCCCATTATCGCCGGCAATTGGAAGATGTATAAGACGGTGAAAGAGTCCGTGGATTTCGTCAAGCAACTGGAAGGGAAGCTCAAGGACGTGACCGACAGGGAAATCTTGGTTTGCCCGACCGCCCTGGCCGCGGCCTCCGTCGTGGACGCCTTGAGGTTCACCAACATCCAGGTCGGCCTGCAGGATGCCCATTGGGAAAATGAGGGGGCCTATACCGGCAACATCAGCCCCATCATGCTTAAGGACGCCGGAGTCCATTACATTATTTTGGGGCACTCCGAGAGGCGCCAATATGACAACGACACCGACCACCGGATCAATGCCAAGCTTAAGAACGTGTTGCGCAGTGGTTTGAAGGCCATCGTTTGCGTCGGGGAAACCTTGTCGGAAAGGGAAAAGGGACAAACGGAGAAAGTGGTCGAAACGCAGGTGAACGGTTGCTTTGAGGGCATTGGACTGGGTGATTTGGCCGGTATTGTGATCGCCTATGAGCCGGTTTGGGCGATTGGAACGGGCAAAACCGCCACGCCCGAACAGGCGAACGAGGTCCACAGCTTTATCCGTAAACTGATTGGCAAGAAATACAATGCGGAAGCGTCCGAAAAGATCCGGATTCAATATGGCGGAAGCGTTAAGCCGGAAAATATCAAACAATTGATGGCCCAGCTTGACATTGACGGGGCCCTGGTCGGTGGTGCGAGCTTAAAGGTGGATTCCTTTACGGCTATCGTCAGGTTTTAAGGAAAATAGGCCAGGTTTCAAAAGTTTTATTGGTAAATAAGTATAGGTTTCATTTAAAATAAACCACTTTCAAAACCGGGGAGTTCCATGACTGTCATTGTTACCATTTTATTTGTTTTGAACGCCGTGCTGTTGATCGGGGTGGTCCTGGTCCAGCAGCCGAAAACCGCCGGCGGTTTGTTTTCCGGAACAGGCCAAAGCCTTTTAGGAACCAGTGGCAAAACCTTTTGGACCAAGTTCACCACCATCCTGGCGGGCACCTTCATGGTGCTTTGTCTTTTGATGTCCTTCATGCACCGTTTCGAGAAAGGGCCGGGTTCGGTAACCGACCTTCTCGATAAGCCACAACAGCAGGCGGCCCCTCCGGCCCAGGCCGCAGCTTCGACTTCCAGCCAGACTGCGCCAAATCCGCAAGTTCAGGTTAATCCGGCGCCCCCCAAAAATGGGCCGGCTAATTCGGCTCCTTCCGCTCCGGGAAATTCGAAGCCTTAATTTAAGTCCGGGCACTGCCCGTAGAACAGAGGTATAAAAACGTTATGATCAGCGGCAGCAAGTCCAGGGCAACCCTTAAACAAATCGCAAAATATTGCGGCGTCTCCCACACGACCGTTTCCATGGTGATCAACCAAAACCCCCGGATTTCAGCCGAGACCCGCGAAAAGGTCATGGCTGCCATCAAAAAATTCAATTACTACCCCAACGTCGCCGCCCGAAGCCTGGTCATGTCCCGTACCAATACGATCGGCATCTTTGGCACGATGTTCGACTCGCCTTATTACAATGAAATCATCCGCGGTATCGAGATGGAGTGCCGGCACGCCAATGTGGATTTGAAAATCTACAATTGCAACGGCAGCCTGGAAGATTTCAATGATTTCTACGACCGGATCCTGGGGGAGCGCCGGATCGACGCGGTCATCGCCCTCTCCGTTCCCATGGAAGACGCGGTCTTGGAACGGTTCCAGACCGAGGAGTTGCCCCTGATCATCCTCCAGCCGGTTTCCATCGAAGGGCCGAACCACCTCTTGGAAAAGATCCCGACCCTGCACGCGGAAGACCGCAAGGGAATTTACAAGGCAGTCGGTTACCTTCTTTCTTTAGGCCACAAAAAGATCGGGTTCGTGAACGGTCCCGAGCATTTGAAGATATGCCAGGACCGTCTGGCGGGCTACCGGGATGCCTTAAGGGACAATAACATCCCCTACCAGGAACAAAATGTCGCCTATTCCCACGTGAGGCCCGATGCCTTCACCATGGACGCCGGTTACCAATGTGGAAAGGAATTGCTGGAACAGATTCCCGACTTGACCGCGATCTGCTGTGTTTCGGATACCATGGCGATCGGGGTCATCAAGGCGGTCCGACATAAGGGAAAGTCGGTGCCTGAGGATATTTCGATCGTGGGCTTTGACGATACTTACGTGGCCCGCTTGGCCGACCCCTCCTTGACCACCCTTCACCAGCCGCTTTTGGAGATGGGAAAGGCCTCCGTCACTTTGGCCCATGCGATTTTAAATAAAAAGCCCGTCGAGTACCTTCACCGCGGCTTTGACGTGGAACTGATCATCCGCGAATCCACCGGCAGACCCCGTAAGCCCGTCAAGTAACATCCTTTTACAATTACAAGAGCTGGATTTTGACCGGTTCGTTAAGCCGTAAACTACTCATTCGTATTTCCTGTTTTTTCTCATCTGTAATCCCGTGAAGATTTTCCCCTATATAATGCACCGATGAAACTTCCATTCCCGTTTTTCCAACGCCTATTGTTTTGCCTTCTAAGCGCGGTCCTGGTTTGGTTTGCCTTCCCCAATTTCATCGATAAAACCTTGACGCCTTCAACCGCCTTCCTCGGCTGGTTCGCCCTGATCCCGTTTTTTATCGCGCTGCATGAAACCACATCCCGCCAGGGGGCCATGTTGGGGTGGTTTTTCGGTTTTGCCCAATTTGGCGGCGTCCTTTATTGGATCGCTTTTTTGGAAGCCGCCCATTATTTGAGCGCCCCTGCCTGGGCGGCCTTGGTTTTCTATTTGAGCCTTTATTTTCTGCTCTTCGGTTGGGCATTCCGTTTCCTGGAAAACAAAACGGGGTTGAAAAACTGGCTCGCCCCATGTCTTTGGGTGGCGTTGGAGTACATCCGCGGAAGCCGCCCCTGGGGAGGCTTTTCATGGGGGGAACTGGGTTATAGCCAGGCACCCTATCCCCTGGTGCTGACATTGACGGCCTGGACAGGGGTTTATGGACTGACCTTTCTGATGGTTTGGTTTAATTCCCAACTTGCCCAATGGGTGATCGGATATTTGGAGGCGCGGGACAAAGTTCCTGCCGCCGGCCGCCGCTTTCGGGGGATGGGGTTGGTGGCGCCTCTAGGGGTCGTTGCCCTTGTCTTGGGTAGTGGGGCATTTGCCATTCAAAGAACGGTTGTTTCCAAAGCGGGAACAGTGGCCTTGCTGCAACCCAGCATCGACCAGGAGGTCAAATGGAGCAAACAAAACGAAAGGGCAACTTTCGATAAACTGGAGCACCTGGTGCGCCTGGCTAGGGCCGGCAAGCCCGACCTCGTTATCTGGCCCGAAACAGCCGCACCCGCCTATTTGCTGTGGAACCGGGTGGATTTAGACCGGGTGGTGGCCATGGTCCGCGGGTCGCGAACCTATCACTTGGTGGGGTGCCTGGATGCCCTTAAGAAGAACAGGGAAATCCATTGTTACAATGCGGCCGTTCAATTTGCCCCGGATGGAAAACCCGAAGGCGTTTATCATAAACGCCACCTGGTCCCTTTCGGTGAGTTTGTTCCGTTCCAAAAATACCTGACTTTCCTGGGCCCGGTCGTAGGGGACTTGGGAAGTTTTGACACCGGCGAGAAGTACCAAAAGTTCCAGGCCAGGGGCTTCAGCTACACCCCGATGATCTGTTATGAGGTTATTTTCCCCGGTGACGTTTACCAGGCTTTTCAAACCGGCGCCGATGCCCTGGTCAACATCAGCAACGACGCCTGGTACGGACGTACCGCCTCTCCCTACCAGCATGCCATGATGGCGGTTGTCCGGGCCGCGGAAGAGCGGAAGCCCCTGCTTCGGGCGGCCAATACGGGGATTTGCCTGGCCACCGACCCCTTTGGGCGAATTCTTTGCTCCAGCCAACTATTTGCCGAAACACAACTGACGGCAGATGTGCTGGTATCGCCGTCCTTGCCGGCGACCCTCTATGCAAGGTGGGGAAACTGGTTTCCGAGACTTTGCTGGGCGGCCACGCTAGTTTTATTTCTAAGCGGGCTGTTCAAAAAAAGAAATCCGCCGTCCATACCGAGCTCCATTATGGAAAACCATGCCCCGTAAAAAACAAACCCAACTGTTGAAAGTAACGGCGGTCGCCAAGTTGAAAAACGGGGAGTCGATAAAATTCGTCGTCCGACGGCCGGACCGTACCACGGAAGCCTTCCTTATCAAGACGGGTGACCGGTTCTACGCCTATCTCAATTTGTGCCGGCATTGGACGGTGGGCCTGGATTTTGACGACAATGAATTTTTTTCCGAGGATGGGGGATGGCTTGTTTGCAAGAACCACGGTGCCATTTACAGCCCGACCACGGGTGAGTGCGAGAGCGGGCCCTGTGGCGGAGCGTCCCTTTACCGGGTCCCCCTTGTTGAAAAGGAGGGGTTTCTTTACGCTGAAATCGGGTTGATCGACTGGGGGGACTAAAGCCGGCTTAGATCGGGTGCAGGCCCCGGCGGGTCAGGCCGGCCGTTTCGTCAAGCCCGAACATCAGGTTCATGTTTTGGACACCCACGTGGGCACCGCCCTTACCGATGCTGTCCAGGACGCTGAAAACCACGATCCGCCCCCGAACCTCATCCACATCCAGGCCGATAAAGCAGAAGTTGGTCCCAGAAACGCTGTTGACCCACGGATAAGGCTTGTACTGCCAGGAAGCGCCTTCCTCTTTTGGAAGGTCGTAGATCTTCACAAAATACTCATCCTTGTAGAATTCCTTGTAAAGCTCCATGACCTTGGCCCGAGAAACCTTCCGGGTGGGGAAAACATGGCAAATATCCAAAATACCCCGGACGATGGGAACGTAAACGGGCGTGAAATGGATATTTACCTTCTTCTTACTCAGGGCGCCCAGCTCCTGTTCGGCCTCAAAGGTGTGGCGGTGGCCGACCACATTATAGGGGACCAGATTGTTCCCGATTTCCGGATGGTGGGCCGGCCTGGCCAGTTCGGCGCCCGCGCCGGCGGTTCCGGACAATCCGTCCACGACGACCTTGGAGGTGTCGATAAGCCCGGCTTTTACAAGGGGGGCGAGTCCCAGTATAGCGGCGGAGGCAAAGCAACCCGGATTGGCAATGACACGGGCCGTCTTGATCTCGTCCCGGTGAAGTTCGGAAATCCCATAGACCGCTTCCTGGGCGATCTTCCAGTTTTTGTGTTTTTTCTTATAGACCTTTTCCCATTGGGCACGGTCTTGTAGGCGGAAGTCCGCTCCCAGGTCGATGACCTTGGCCCCCTCCTTCAAAAACTTCGGGGCAAGTTCCATGGGAACACCTGTCGGAAGGGCCATGAAAACGACGTCGCAAGGCGTGGTTTGGTCCGGGCGGATGAACCGGATGCCGCTTTCGTAAAGATTCGGATGGTAGTCGGCGATATCGGCTTCGTTTCGGCTGGTGGCCCAGGCGATTTCCACTTCGGGGTGGTCCATCAAAACCCGCAAGACTTCGCCACCCATATAACCCGTGGCTCCGTAAATGCCGACTCTGATCATGGCTGACTCCAGTGGATGGGATTCGGGAATAATGGCGACCCCAACGGGATTCGAACCCGTGTTGCCTGGATGAAAACCAGGTGTCCTAGGCCTCTAGACGATGGGGTCAAAATTCCTAAAAAACCCAATAAAAGAGTGGTGATTTTAGGGGACGAAGCTTTGGAAGTCAAGGAATGAACCGGGTGAGACGGGGAGAAGTGAAATGCTCCCGCCGGATGGCATTAGGGCCAAAGGCCCAATGGCCCGCCTGGGTTCCTTCAAGCCCGATCCGGTCAAATTTCACCGCAGGCTGATGACGTCCAAGAAATCCGCCGCTATGATACTTGTCGTCGCCATCCGTGAGGGAGGAACCATGATTCGGAAATTTGCCTTGGTCGTGCTTTGCAGTTTCATTTTCACGTCAGCTATGGGAGACACAAATACAATGGCCAAAAAGAAAAAGACAAATCCAAAAGTTTTGATTGAAACGACCCAGGGGGACATCACGGTCGAGGTCTTTCCGGACGTCAAAGTCACGGCCCAGAATTTCCTGGACCTTGTTTCGAGCGGATTTTACAACGGGTTGGTCTTTCACCGGTACGTCCAGGGGTTTGTGATCCAGGGCGGGGATCCTACGGGTACGGGGATGGGCGGATCCTCAAAAACCATTCCCTTGGAAATCACCGAGCACAAGCATGACAAGGGTGCCTTGGGAATGGCGCGGTCCCAAGATCCCGATTCGGCCTCCAGCCAGTTTTACATTTGCCTGGACGATGTGCACCAATTGGACGGGAATTACGCCGTTTTCGGGCGTGTGGTGAAGGGAATGGACAACGTTTTGAAGCTCCGACAGGGTGATAAGATGATCAAGGTGACTTTGCTGAAAAAGTGAGCCGGGAAGGAACTCCAATGGGTTCCTTCCGAGCTGCTGTATAATATCCACGTTTCATCTTCAGGAATCGAGGTCCCCAGGCCATGGCCATCACCATTAAGGATGTGGCACAAAAAGCGGGCGTTTCGGTCGCGACCGTTTCGCGGGTTGTGAACCAAAAAGATATCCACAAAGTCGGGGTCAAGACCCAGCAGCGGATCGAAAGAATCCTAAAAGAGCTGGGATATTACCCCAACACAATGGCCCGGGGCTTGAAAACCCGCAAGACCTACAATATCGGCGTGGTTTTCTTCTGGTATGAAAAGCCCTCCCTCAGCGATTTTTATCTGACCCGGGTCCTGGACGGGATCATCAGTTTCATCAGCGAAAAGCGCTACAACATCCTGATGAATACCTTCAGCCGCCAGATTCAAAACGAAGGGGTTTACGCCAATTTCGTCAATTCCGGGCTGGTGGACGGCGTGCTGGCCATTGCTCCGCCCGTGGAATCCCGGTTTTACCAGGATTTGAAACAAGGCACCCTGCCCTATGTGCTGGTGAATTACCAAGTGAACGATCCGAACGTTTGTTTTGTGGATTGCCTGAACACCCAGGGGATCATCGACGTGGTGGACCACCTGATTTCGCTGGACCATAAGCGAATCGGGTTCATCGCGGGCGATGTCAATTATTCCAAGAATTCCCTCGATCGTTTCAACGCCTTCAAATATATCGTCAAAAAACGGGGGTTGCCTTTCCACGAAGAGCACGTTTATTTCGGAAACTGGAGCGAACAATCGGGCGGCAAGGCCGTCGAAATTTTCTGGAAAACAAAAAATCCACCGACGGCCCTGATCGGGTCCAGCGACATGATGGCCCTGGGGGCCATCCGCCAGTTGCGTAAGCAGGGGCTCAGGGTTCCCCAGGATGTGGCGGTTGTCGGATTCGACGACATTTCGAACGACAGTACGCTCACAACGGTTCACCAGCCCGCTTATGACATCGGATACGAGGCGGCGAAGATGTTGTGGAACCAAATTGAAAAACGTCCCTTGGAATACACGCACCGGTTTTTTCCAACCAAATTGGTGGTGCGTGAAAGCTGCGGCTACTACCTGAAGAATTCCCAAGAGCAAAAAATCTAACGGCTTGTGCCAGTGCGTGGAAGATTTGAAGCGTCCCTGAAAAGCGCTTTCTTTTCCTGCCCACCGGTATGCATCCATTCTGACTTTCCCATAATGCCGTTGAAGGGCCTGGGGAATGGTGTTATAAAAGCCTGCCCGCGTTTTTATCCCTCATTAAGAAGGAATTTGGAACCATGAAATTAAATCGTTCTCTTTCCCCGGCCGTCATTCTCCTGGCCTTTGGATTTCCATTGGTTTCCCATGCCGGGCCTTCGGCCGACGTGATGGATACGGCCACCCCTCCCCGAATTGACGGCGATTTGTCCGACTGGACCACCCAACCTGTCATCACACTCGATAAAAAAGAGAACGTGGTTCTCGGATCCAACGATTGGACAGGGTCTGATATTTGCAGCGGCAAGATTTACCTGACTTATGACAAGACCAACCTTTATATCGCGGCGGATATTACGAGCAAGACGCCGCAGTTCAACAGCCAGGACTCCAGCAATATCTACAACGGCGACGCACTGGAGCTGTATTTTGGAACGGATTTAACCGACCCCAAAAGGGCTTCCTATGCGCCCACGGATGTGCAGCTCTTTATTTCCCCGGGGAAAAATGGGGACAATGCCCAAGTTTACAGTATGACGGACAAATCCCCGATTCCGGGAGCCAAGGTTGCCACGGCCTTGACCAAGACGGGTTACACCTTGGAAGCCTCCATCCCGCTGAAATATTTTTTCAAGATCAACGTCGGCCCCGGAAAATCCATTTGGTTCGATGTCTCCATCGACGATGTGGGCGCCGTTTCCAAAGTCCGTACGCTTCAACTGGCCTGGTCGCAACAGGACAAAAGCTGGCAGGACCCGTCCCAATGGGGGACTTTGACTTTCAAGGGCGACGCGGTTTACATCAACAATGAACCCAAAATGGCCATGCCCGGGGCTGTTTCAACCGACATGGACCCCAAGGACGGCGCGAAGGGGGCTTCCACCGAGGGTGAACTTCTGTGGGGGTTCAACGGTGATTTGGGCGGGTTTTCCGGTTCGGTGACCTCGACCACGGATATTCTCAGCGAAGGAACGGGCGCCTTATTGGTGAACACGGATGGCTCTTCGGGTTGGAACCAGAGCCTGGCCGTTTCTTCCACCATCCCCATGGGGGATAAATGGGAAACATTCAAAGCCATTTCCCTGGATGTGTATTTTCCGCCGAAAAGCCTGGCCAAAGCCGGTTACGGCGAACTTTACATCATTACGCAAAGCCCCACCAACAGCTGGTATGAAATCAAAATGAAAATGAACGAAGGATGGAACCATATCAAACAAGACGTGGATTCCAGCCAGTTCAAGGGGGGCGTAACCAAGGCTTACCTGGTTTTCAATTCGGGTGGAGCCATTGCGGGGCAGGTGGCCATCGATAACATCCGTGGGATTGCCAAGGGCGCGGCCACCAGCCTCAAGGGGAAGGTCACCCAGGCTTCGGGTAAACCCATCGCGGGCGCCATTGTCGCCATCGCCAAAAAACTGGTAAAGACCTCGGCCACCGGCGCCTTCTCCATCGATTTGCCGGCCGATGACTATACGGCGGAGGTTTTTTGTGCCGGTTATGAAGCCTACCGGGAGAACGTCAAGGTGGATGCCAGCGGGACAAATACCTGGAACGTCAAATTGCAGCCGGCCGTTGCTGGAGTGAAGCCCGCTCTTATCGACGCTTTCTTCGACCAACCGAAGGTCCGGACGATCAACCCCCATTACATGTTTGGAAACAACATCGCCGCCTGGTACGAGCCCAAATGGTGCACGGATGAGACCGCATTGAAAAAAGCCGAGGCCATTTCCTCCTACTTCCGTGTTCCGGGCGGTGCTTTCGGCAATATCTGGCGATGGAAAACGGGTGACACGCTGCAGAAGGACGGCAAAACGGTTCAAACCGTTTGGGACTTCAAGTGGCCCGATATGGTCCAGTTTTTCAAGACAACCCATTCGGAACCCTTGTTGATCGCCAATATCATGACCATGGACACCCAAAACTGCCTGGATTGGATCGCGGACGCCAAATCGCAGGGACTGACCGTCAAGTATGTCGAATTGGGCAACGAACCGGACTATGAACAAGACATGCAATACAACGGGCAAAACCAGTATTGGACCGCCATTGATAATTACTGCCAACATTTCAACGAATTTGCAAAGGCCATCAAGGCCAAGTACCCCGATATTAAAATTATGGGGCCGGCGGTGGCCCAGGTTGAAAACCACGAGCGCAAGGAAGGTTCCCCCTGGCTGGCGGCGGCCACGGCCCCTTGGTGGGTGGAGAAGTTCCTGGAGGAATGCGGACCCTATGTCGACGTGGTTTCGGTGCACAGCTATCCCTACTGGAGCAATGACAGTGATTCGAATTTGATGTCGAAAACAGACCATTGGGCCGAGTTTGTGCCGAAGATCCGGGAAGCCATCCAAAAGAACATTCCCGACCGCGCCAGCAAGGTTGAAATTTCCGTCAGCGAATGGAACTCCGGAGACGAAAATGCCATGACGGCAAAGTTGACCAATGGGATTTTCTGCGCGGATTACCTGGCCCAGATGATGCTCTACGGCGTGAACCAGGCCAATATCTGGGACCTCTACACTGAAAAACCAGGATTGGGCGGTGGCCACGGGGTTTTGGACCCGAACAACGACCCCGATCACCCTTTTGCGGAGAGGGCCCATTACTGGGCGCTCTATCTGGTGGAGCACCACTTCGGGACGACCCTCTACAACGCCAGGGCGGATAATGACGATCTAGACGCTTATGCCAGCACGGCCAATGGGAAGAAATACCTGATGGTGATCAATAAGAGCCCCAAGAAGGCCTATCAGACCTCCATCAATACGGGAAGTTCCAAAACCGCCTACAAAACCGATTTTTATGAATTGAGTTCCAAGGAATATCAATGGAGTGAGAACCTCTATCGCGCTGTCATCAATTCGGGACCGGGCCACATGAAAGGCGCCAAGGCCGTCAAAAGTCGATTTGAATACACCTTCCCGCCCTATTCCATTACCTGCATTGAGATGACCCCGGCTAAGTAGCGGGGTCGTCTTTAAAACCACCGGTTTATGCCTTCCGATAAACCCCTTGGCCTTGTAAAAAGCCTGTGTTAAATTGGCTTTCGACCTTTTTGGCGGCCCTATGAACGCCGCTATCCCATAACCATTCACAGTTGAACGTGCACAAAGTTTCCGCCGAAGGAGTTTTTCCGCGGTGTCCGAAGATAAAGCCGTCCTTATCAAAACCGCTTATTCCTACTACCAAAAAGGTGATTGGGACCGCGCGATTGAGGAATACCACAAGCTAGCGGATTTGGACCCGAAGGACCTCAATGTCCACAACATGTTGGCCGATATCTATGCCAAAAAAGGGGACGTTCAGGAAGCCCTCCAACAATACGACCTCGTAGCCCAGGGATTCGACCAGAAAAACCAAGTCGACAAGGTCCTCCAGGTCTACAAGCGGATGCTCAAACTGGTTCCCAATGACCAGGAATTGCTAAACGCTGTTAAGAATTTGATCGATAAATACCTTTCCCGGGCGAACCAGCTGGAAGAGGAAGACCCCGGGAAGGCTTCCGAAATCTACCGCTTTATCCTCAAAACCGAACCCACCCGAGCCGACGCCCATTTCCAGCTCGCCCGACTTTTGGCCAAAAATGGACAGAAGTTCGAAGCGGTTGAGTCCTTGATGAACCTTGTGGCCAATTTGGACCCGGAAACCCAAACGGGGCGGCTGGCGGAGGTCCTGCAAGTCATCACCGAACTGGATCCGCTGAACATTGAGGCCCGGGAAAAGATGATCACTTTGTTCATCCAGGCCAAACAGACGGCCGCGGCGGTGAAGGGCCTCCAGGACTTGATCGAGATTTATATCAGTAAAAATGAGTTCTCCCAGGCCCAGGAAGCGGCCCAAAAGGCCATTGGGTTGGGGGACAGCACCACCTATTACCATTTGGGCGTCATTTTTTTCAACCAGCAAAAATACGCGGAGAGCCGGCAGGCCTTCGAGAAATTCCTATCGGTCCAAGAGGGCCACGTGGGAGCGCTGAAGTACCTTGCCCTTTCTTTTTTACGGCTCAACCAAAATTCCGAAGCCGTCCAGGTCTACCTGAAAATCCTGGACGTTTACTTCAATGAAAACCTTTTGGATGAAGCCCGGGAAGTCCGGCAAACGATACTGGAACTGGATCCGGCCAATGAGGCCGTTGCCCGTTACCCCATCGAACAACCGGTTGTCGTTCCGGAAGCGGCAATGGCCGGCCCAGGCAGCCAAGAGGCCCTGGACGGTGAAAAGTCGGCCGAGGAACAACAAAGCCTGTTAAACCAGGCGGCGAGCTTCACGGAAAGGGGATTCTACGAGCAGGCGATCGACATTTACCTTGATATGCTCAAGCGATGGCCCCAGTTACCTGAAATTCGCGTCCGGTTGCAGCAAGTTTACGCCCTCATGGCCCGCGCCGTCGAACCGGCTGAAAAATACCCCTCTCCGGATGAAATCAAGTCGGAATTGGAGAGGGAACTGCGCGAACAGATGCGCCGTGAGTTGGACGAGCAGGCGCGAGTCGTCCAGGAACAGCAGAGGGAGTTGGAGCAAAAGAGGGAATTGGAACAACTGCGCTTGAAGCAGGAATTGGAAACGAAGTTGATGGAACAAATGAACCGTTCCAAGGAGGAGGAACTGCGGCAACAATTGGCTCGGGAACTTGATGAGAAGCAGCGCTTGTTAACGCTCGAAAGGGAGCGGCTCGAGAAAGAAAAGGACGAATCGCTCAACCGGTTGAAGGCCGAATTCGAAAAGTCGAAACTTTCCATGGAACAGAAGCTGCGTGAACAAATTGAAAGGGAAACAAAGGAGAAGCTGGAACGCGAAGTCCAATTGAAAACCGCGCTGGAGCAGGAAGAGGAAAACAGGAGAAAAGAAGAGGAAGAAAGAAGAAAATACGCAACCCAAAAGAAGGAGCAGGAAGCCGCCAAGGCCAAAATCAACCAGGAAATCCTGCAGGGAATGGAAAGGCTCCGGATTGAGAAGGAAAAAGAATCCAAGACCACTGTAACGCCTTCAGCCCCCGCTCCCAAGGCCCCGGCGGACGATATGGTGATTTCCCCCGCCCCCGAATCCCAGGAATCCCTGGACGACCCTTTCGTCCGGCAGACATTGGCGGAAATTTACGCCAAGCAAGGGCTTTACGTCGAGGCCCTCAAAATCTATGAAAAAATCCTGAACGAAGAGCCCAATAACGAGGATGTCCGGGAAAAATTACGCGACATCCTGCGCCTGAAGGGCATTTGAACTTTCGGGACAAACCACCCTTGAAACCCGCAAGACGCCTTACCACAATGACACCGTGTTTTTGGACGGTGTTAAAACATAAAGCCGCCGCGCCGCACAATCCCTTTCCGGTTTTTTGAGAGAGACCACAGATGAATTTTGAACTTATTTCGGATTATAAGCCCACCGGTGACCAGCCCCAAGCCATTGAAAAGCTTTCGAAAGGGTTGGACCGGGATAAACCCCACCAAACCTTGCTGGGGGTAACGGGGTCGGGTAAGACTTTCACCATGGCCCAAGTCATCCAGAAAGTCCAAAGGCCGGCCCTGGTCATCTCCCACAATAAAACCCTGGCGGCCCAGCTTTACAGCGAGTTCAAGGAGTTTTTTCCCAAGAATGCAGTGGCTTATTTCGTAAGCTACTACGATTACTACCAGCCGGAAGCCTATATCCCGACGACGGATACTTTCATTGAAAAGGACGCCTCCATCAATATGGAGTTGGACCGCCTCCGGCTTGAGGCGACGGCCTTGCTCCAGGAGAGGCGGGACGTCATCATCGTCGCTTCCGTTTCCTGCATCTATGGCCTGGGTTCTCCCGAGAACTATAAGAAAATGCACGTGATCGTGCGTGAGGGACAGGAAGTAAAGCGCGACCAGCTACTGCGGGACCTGGTGGCCATCCAGTATTCCCGCAACGACATTGATTTCACCCGCGGCAAGTTCCGCATCAAAGGGGATGTGATCGAACTTTTTCCCGCCTACGAGGAGAATCCTTTCCGGATGGAATTCTTCGGCGACGAATTGGAAAAAATTTCCGAAATTGACGCCGTTACGGGAAAGGCCTTGAACCGCCGTTCGGTCCTGGCCATTTATCCGGCCAAGCACTATGTCACCCCCGAAGACATCCTCAAAGGCGCGATTTCGAACATCCAAGACGAACTGCGGGTACGGCTGCAGGAACTAAAAGGCCAGAATAAACTGGTGGAGGCCCAAAGGCTGGAACAAAGGACCACCTATGACCTGGAGATGATCCAGGAAATGGGCTATTGCCAGGGGATCGAGAATTACAGCCGCCACTTCGACGGAAGGAAGCCGGGTGACCCGCCTTACACGCTTTTGGATTATTTCCCACGGGATTTTGTGACCTTTATCGATGAATCCCATGTCACGTTGCCGCAACTGCGGGCGATGTACAACGGGGACTATGCCCGGAAGAAGAACCTGGTGGAATATGGTTTCCGCCTGCCTTGCGCCTTCGACAACCGTCCCCTCCGGTACGAGGAATTCCGGAAAAAAACGGGTCAGGTCATCTACGTTTCAGCCACTCCCTCCGCTACGGAACTGAAGGATTCCAAGGGAGAGGTCGTTGAACAGATCATCCGCCCCACGGGGCTGATGGACCCCCTCGTGGAAATCAGGCCAGCCCAGAACCAGGTAGACGACCTTTTGGGCGCGGCCCGGGAAGCCGTCAAAAAGGGCCAAAGGGTTTTGGTGACAACCCTCACCAAGAAAATGGCGGAAGACCTGACCCAGTACTTAAAACAACTGAACCTGAAAGTGGCCTACCTGCATTCCGACGTTGAAACATTGGACCGGATCAAAATCATCCGGGACCTCCGCCTGGGCGTTTTCGAGGTGCTGGTCGGCGTCAACCTGCTCCGGGAAGGTTTGGACCTTCCGGAAGTAAGTTTGGTCGCGGTTTTGGATGCCGATAAGGAAGGTTTTTTAAGGTCCGAGGTTTCCCTTATGCAAACCGCCGGGAGGGCCGCCCGCAACGTGGAGGGAAGGGTTATTTTTTACGCGGACAAAGCCACTGAATCGATCCGGAAAACGGTGGCCGAGACCCTGAGGCGCCGGGAAATCCAGGCCGCCTACAACAAGGCAAATGGAATTACGCCCGCTACCGTTAAAAAGCAGATAAGGGAACTGCTCACAACCGTTTATGAGGCGGATTATTACACGGTGCCCATCGCCGCAGAATCGGGTGAGGAGTACATGCCGCCGGAGGCCGTCCCCCGGAAGATTGAAGCCCTGGAAAAGGAGATGATGGCCCTCGCTAAGAAGTATGAATACGAAAAAGCCGCCCAGTTGCGGGACCAAATCCGCCACCTGCGGGCCCGCATCGCCGAACCCCTTTAGACGGCCGAGGTTTCAACTTGTCCAATCCCTCCCCTGAAAACGCCCTCGAACGCCTCAAAAAACAATCGGCCGGGTTCCCCGACAGCCCCGGAGTTTACCTGTTCAAGAATGTCCATGGGACGGTCCTTTACGTAGGTAAAGCCGTCTCGCTTAAAAAAAGGGTTTCGTCCTATTTTAATGCCGCCGGCCAGCAGAGCCCCAAGGTCCGCGCTTTAGTGGCCCAGTCCGATCACCTGGATTTTCTCCTGACCGCCGACGAAAGCCAGGCTTTCCTGCTTGAAAGCAACCTCATCAAAAAATACCGGCCCCGGTACAACGTGGTCTTGAGGGACGATAAGAGTTACCCCTACCTCAAACTCACGACAAAGGAGGATTTCCCCCGGGTCCTTATTTCGCGCCGGCCGCTCCAGGACGGGTCGAAGTACTACGGTCCGTACCCCAATTTGAAGCTCCGGGAAATCATCAAGCTCATCTACCGTTACTTCAATATCCGCGACTGCAATATCGATATTGACGGCAAGGCGGAAAGGGCTTGCTTGAGTTACCAAATCAAACAATGTCCAGCCCCTTGTATCGGGGCTGTCGATAAAAAAGGCTATGCGCCCCTGGTCAAAAAGGTCCAGTGGTTCTTGGAAGGGAAGCATGAGAGCCTTCTGGAGGAGTTGCGCAAGGAGATGCACCGTGCGTCGGACCTTATGGAATACGAGGAGGCCGCCAAGTACCGGGATTTGATAGCCGCGGTTGAACAAATGCAGGGAACCTACGCCATGATCATTCCCGAAAAAATGGACATCGACGTGATCGCGCTGGCCTTCGGCCTGGGCAAGGTACTGGTTTCGGTGGTGCAGGTACGGCAAGGCAAGGTGATCGACCATGCCAAATTGATTTTGGAAAACGAGTTGGAGCAGGGTTTTGAGGAAGTGTTTCCGCTTTTTCTACAACAGTATTATGTCCCGGGAATATTTGTGCCGGACGAGGTTTTAATTGCCCAGGATTGGCTGGGTGATGACCAAGCCGCGATCGAAAAATTCCTTTCCAACCAAAAAGGGCTGCCGGTGCGGGTTCGGCGGGCCGAAGATGCCTGGCGTTCAGACTTGATGCAAATGGCGGAAAAAAACGTTCTCACCGCATTAAAGGAGGACATCCAACAAACGAACCTTCTGACGGAATTGAAAACCCTTTTGAACCTGGAGAGCCTTCCCCGGAACATCGCCTGCTTCGACATTTCCACACTGCAAGGCTCCTTTACGGTGGGGTCGGCCGTTTTCTTCCGGGATGGGGCCCCTGAAAAAGGCCGGTACCGGAAATTCAAAATCAAAGCCATCCAGGGGCAGGATGATTTCCGCTCCCACCAGGAAATGATGCGGCGGTACCTCAAGCTCCTGGAAAGGGAAGGGAACTCCGTCCCAGACCTGCTTCTCATCGACGGTGGCAAAGGACAGCTCAGCGCGGTCAAGGAAGTTTTGGACCAAGAGCTGGGCGGGGATTACGGATTGGCTTCACTGGCCAAGAGGGAAGAAGAAGTGTTTGTTCCCGGGCAAAGCGAGCCCATTGACTTCAAAGGTCATTTGAAAGCCCGGCATTTATTACAGCGGGTCCGGGACGAGGCCCACCGTTTTGCCGTGGGTTATCACCGGATCATCCGGGACCGCCAGGCCGTAACCTCCTTATTGCAATCGGTCCATGGCATCGGTCCTTCCCGGTTGCGGGCTTTGTTGAACCGTTTTGATTCCGTGAGGGCCGTGCAGGAAGCCGCCCTGGAGGACCTGACAGCCGTTCCGGGTTTTTCCAAGGAATTAGCCTACCAACTTTTCAAAACTTTCCATCCTTAGTCCCATTCCGCCTAAGAACCAGGTCCTTTCAAGTTTTCAACCAAAGCGACCTTAGTCAAAAATTTTACAAATGACTTCGTGAGTGTTATGATTTAACCACAAAGTCAATAAAATGACATGTGATCGATGGACCACCCTGTCAATGAGCTTGGAACGAGGCAAGGATGAAAGAAAGGGATTTTTTCTTCCGTGGAAGCGTACTGGCCGAATTGGTCAGCCGCACCCTTTTTGTCGGCATCGTCATTCTTTTTGTCTATGGAGGATTCGCATATTACGTTTCCAAACGGACATTCGACACGGAATTGGGGGACCGGCTGCTGGCCATTGCCCGTCTGTCGGCGGGACAAACCCGTTCGGAATGGCTGCCGTTCCTGACGGGCAAGGGCGAATTGTATGGAAAATTCCGCGAATTTCTCGAGGAAAAGAAAAGTGAAAGCCAGGCCCGGAATCTTTTCATTTTGGACATGGAGGGGCATGTTTTAGTGGACGCCAACGGCCAATATGAATTCCGGGAAAACAACTGGCTCCGCGACCTGGATTCGGATCCTTTTTTAAAAGCGAAACAGGGCATTCCTGCCGCTTCCATCCTGTTTCCTGAAAGCGACGGCGGGATCTACAAGATTGGCTACGCCCCCCTCTACAAAAACAAGAAAGTCATTGCGGTCCTAGGGGTGGAAGCCAGCGCCAAATTCATCGACGGCCTCAATCAATTTGCAAAGGTCCTTTTCAGTTTCGGGCTTGTCTGCCTTTTTCTGATGGGGGGGCTTCTTTTTGCCTTCGGGCGGCGGTTTATTTCACCGATCGAGGAAATGGCCAAAGCCTCCCAAAAAGTCGCAGAGGGTGATTTCAGCCAGAGGGTTTCGGTCACAGCGGCCAATGAATTGGGCGCCCTAGCCCAAGCCTTCAATGAAATGACCCGACGGCTTCAAAGCCACAATGAATACATCCTCGAAAGCATGTCCAACGGTTTGCTGGTGATCGACTTGGGCGGCCACGTCACCACCTTCAATCAAGCCGCGTCCCGTATCCTTGAAATAGCACAGCCGAAGGCCCTCCACGAACATTTTGAGGCGGTTTTTGCCCGATACCCGTCCTTCTTAAGCGCCCTTCAAATGATTTATTCCGGCCGCCAGCAATTGGAGAACAAAGAAATCAATCTTTCAGAAGAAACACCCAAATTCATCAGGCTTCGAAGCGCTCCACTGCTAGGGCCGGATGCCCAGGAACTCGGCATGGAAGTGATTTTTACCGACGAAACCCAGCTGAAAAAACTCCAGTCCCAGATCAAGACCTCCGAAAAAATGGCGACAATAGGGGAACTGGCCGCCGGAATTGCCCATGAAATCCGAAATCCCCTGGGCGCGATGAAGGGGTTCACGGAAATCTTGCAAAAACGGCTGGACCGGCAACCCGAGGCACAGGAAATGGTCGCGGATATCGCCTCGGAGATAGAAATCCTTAATAAAATCGTCACGAATTTTCTCATTTTCGCCAAACCCACTTCCGTCGAGCGCCAAGAAATCGAATTGGCCGAAGTGGTGCAGGGAGTTCTCCCGCTCATAACAAAAGAAGCCGAGATCAAAAAAATCAATGTCGCTGTGAAAACCCAGGCCGGGCTTCTGACCCACCTCGACGTCGAACAGTTCCGAAGGGCGGTCTTGAACCTGGCGTTGAATGCGATACAGGCCACGGCCGGGGGAAGGGAAATCCGCATCGAAATGAAAGGCTTCGTCCGGAACGAACTGCTGCGTTTTTTGGAAGAAAAAGGCTTTGCCGAACTATCACCGGTAGACACGGAGGGGCGCTGGGCCGCCCTTTGGATCCTGGACGAGGGCCCGGGCATTTCGGCCGAAAACATGAGAAAGCTGTTCGTCCCCTTTTTCACGACGAAAACAGAAGGGTTCGGGCTCGGCCTTTCCATTACGAAAAAGATTGTGGAGTCGCTGGGTGGGAATGTGGCGGCGACGAACCGCCCGGAAGGCGGCGCCATGTTCCTGATCTTATTGCCTGCAATTGAGAAAAAAGAGGAGGCTGCTTGATGAGCACGATCTTATTGGTGGACGATAAATCCAGCATGCGAAAGGTGCTGAGACAAACGCTGGAAAGCGACCAGAAAAACATCCTGGAGGCCGAGGACGGGGAAAAAGCCCTGGAGATCATCAAAGCAAAACATGTGGATGTGGTCGTAACCGACATCAAGATGCCCAAATTGGACGGGATGACCCTCCTGAAAATTATCAAGGAATTGGACACGGAAATCGTGGTCATCATCATGACGGCCTATGGGACCATTGAGACGGCTGTGGAGGCCATGAAGTTGGGCGCCTATGATTACATCACCAAGCCTTTCTCGACCGAACAAGTCAAACTGACCGTCGAAAAAGCCATCGAGCGCCAAAAGCTCCTTTACGAAAACAAATATCTGCGGGAAAAGCTCAACGACCAGTACAACTACAAGCGAATCGTCGGAAACAGCCCCTCGATGCAACCGGTTTATGAACTGATCGACAAGGTGGCCCCCACCGATACGGCGGTTTTGATCCGGGGTGAGTCGGGGACGGGAAAGGAACTGGTCGCCCACGCAATCCATTTCAACAGCCGCCGGAAGGAAAAACCCTTCATCAAAGTCAATTGCGCGGTCTTGGCCGAAGGGGTCTTGGAGAGCGAGCTTTTCGGGCACGAAAAAGGTTCTTTCACGGGCGCCGCGGGAAAAAGGATAGGCCGCTTTGAATTGGCGAACGGCGGGTCCATTTTTTTGGATGAGATCGGCGATATCAGCCCCGCCACCCAGGTGAAACTGTTGCGCGTGCTCCAGGAGAAGGAATTTGAACGGGTTGGCGGGACCGAAAGCATCCGGTCGGATGTCCGGGTTGTCGCCGCCACCAATAAGAACCTGGAAGAAGCGATCAAGAAAGGGCAGTTCCGGGAGGATTTGTTTTTTCGGTTGAATGTGGTGCCCATCCAGGTTCCACCCCTTCGCGACCGAAAGGAAGACATCGAAAGGCTGGCCGCCCATTTCCTGAACCGCTACAGCCTCGAAGCCAACAAAAAGATTTCGAAAATCGACAAAAAAGCCTCGGAATTGATGACGCGCTATAACTGGCCGGGGAACGTCCGGGAACTGGAAAACGCCATCCAACGCGCCGTCGTCTTGGCGGATGCCGATACGATTTATCCCTCCAATCTGCCCCTGGATATTCAAACCTTCCAAAAGGACGAATATCTTCATTACTTGAAAGAGGACGCAAGTCTCACCGAAAAGGTCGAAAACTATGAGAAGGAACTCATTTTAAAGGCCATGGAGAAGGCCAACCATGTCCAGACCAAGGCCGCCAAGCTTCTGGATATCAACCGGACGGCCCTCATTTACAAATTGAAGAAATACGGCCTTATCACTGAAACGACCGAAGGAAACAGCCTGCCCGAATGAAAAAAACCGTTTGCATTCTTCTTTCGCTGGTTGTGGGCGGGACAATGACTCCCCTATGGTCCCAAACGGCCACGCCCAGCCTTTCCTCTTCAGGGTTGAGCATCGACGATGCGCAGTGGAAGACGGTTGTGGCCCAGTTCGAAGAATCCGTTTCGTCCCTTTCCAAGGGACTGGAAGACAGACAGTCCCAGATGGCTGCGCTCCAGTCCGAAATTGAGACATTGGAAGGGAAAATATCCCAGTTGAGGGGGAAAACGGAAAATGGATCGGGTGTCATCGATGAATTCCGGTTGAAAAGCCTTCTCAACAATTTGAAGGACGAACTTCAAAAAAATTCGGATTTACAGCACCAATGGGATGGGGAACAAAAAGAGTTCGAGCAAAAGGCGATGTCACTCATCGCCCTTTATAACGAGCGAATTGACAAAGACCTTCAATCCACCGACCTGTCCTCCCCATCTTCCCGCCTCAATGTGACTTTCAATGAATTGGTCCAATTGATTCAAAAACGGAACCAGACCCTGGCCCTGATTAAGAGATACCAAAAGAAAACCACCGGCGAGACGCCGCCGCCCTTGGCTTCTTTTGGGGGCGTCAGACCTACCGACCGTGAAGGATTGCTTTTAACCCTGGACTTGATCCGGGACCGGAAAAAGGGGCTGGAAGAACAACTTGAAAAATGGTCGATTGAAGAAGACGAGGCCAAGAACGAATTGAAACTCCAGGGAAAAATGAAGGATTTCCTGGAGGACATCGAACGAATGAACGAAGATTCCAGTTTTCCCCACAGCAGCTTGAAAAGGAGTGATTTGGGCGACGTGGCGGGTGAGAAGGAACGCAAACGGCTGCAGTCGAAGCTGGACGATCTCCAGCAAAAAATAAGCCAAGGGCAAGCCGCATTAATACAAATCAACCAATTCATGGATAAAATCCAGCACCAGTTGGATGACTTAGGCGTGAGGGAAGAGAAATGAAAAACAGACTCCTTTTAGCAGGGCTTCTATCCTTGTTGCCTGCGGCGGGAATGGCCCAGGATACGGCGGGAAACGGGGACTTCCAGGCCAGGGCGGCATTACAACCGATCGAATTTGGGTTCCGATACGACGACAACGTTTTCCGGTCCGTCGATTTGGGCGGACGACTTTCGGACGAAATCTACCTGGTGAACGGCGGAGTCCGACTTAATTCCAACTACGATATTTTCAAAGGAGAGTTCAACTACCACTTGGGGGCCGATCAATACCAGTTTTATTCGGTTCTCAGCAATATCAAAAATAACTTCGAATTGATGTTGGGGGCCGAACCCGGCGACTTCAGTTTTTACTACCAAAAGGAGTATTTTTTAAGGGACAGCCAATATGAACAGTTCAACTATTGGGACGACGATAATCTTTTAGGGGCGCAATGGGCGCCCCCCGGACCATGGACTTACGAGGCCAGGGGCAAATACTTCTCCCGCCAATATTACGGGAGTGATCCGACCATCTTGGCCGAGAATTTCGTCGACCAGGGTTTTTTAGCCGGGATCGGAAGGGAACTCGACGAAAAAATATCGGTTAAATTGGAAGGGAGTTACAACAGCCGTCAATTCAACCGTTGGGCGGTGACGGCCGCCGCCCCCCTCCCGGGGGTGATCCAGACGGATGAAACTTGGTCCGTGCTTCTCAACGCCCACCTCTATTTTGAGAACATACTCCAAGACATCAACTTTGAACAACAAAGGACCAATTCCAACAGTTATGGATTTTCCAACACGGTCCAAAGTGTTTCCTGGGCCGCGGTCGTAAAGCCTTCCGCTTCTATTTACCTCCAGTTGTTGTTCCGGCTTTTTTCCAAAACTTACGACAATCAACCGTTGGTCAACAAGGACCTCCAAATCGGGTTTATCGACGAAGATAGCCAGGACTTGCTTTCGCTCAAGACGACTTGGGACTGGGCGCCCCAGTGGTCGGCCAGCCTTAGTGGCAGCCGTTTCCGCAATGAATCCATCCAGCCGGGCCAATATTATATCGAGGACCTTTTGACGGCGACGGTTCAGCGTAATTTTTGAAATCAAAGAGCGTGCGATTACCCAACCCGGACTTGTGGATGGGGCTCGTTGACAAGGTTCTGCCGCGCTTTATATGATGAAGCACCAGCAACCGGAAGGCGGGCGATGAGAAAGCCGGATGACGATTTAAAAATAGACATAGCGGACCTTTTTGGCGGCGCTGTTTCGGGCCCCTCGGAGCAATTGGAAGAAGTGGCTGCTTTGGAAGATGCGCCCGCTGGAACCGGCGTGCCTTCGGCGTCGGACAACCAGTTCCAAGAATGGATGAGCAACCGCAACGCCGAGCTGGAAGCCAAAACCGTTGAATTGGAAAAAAAGTTCCAGGAGCCGGTTACGGCCGAATCGGTTCCGGCCGACAACCTTTCGGCTGGCGAGTTGTTATCGGCGCCTATTGAAACCGAACCGGCCGCCCCAAACACCCCTTCCCCCATCGATTTTAACGCGCCGATTGCGCCCCCTTTCATGGGTGGGGCTCCGGGACCAGCCCCGGCCGCCGAAGCCGTTCCTCCCCAGCCGGCGGAAAACCAGGCCCCGCCCATCGACGCGGAGGAATTGAAAAGGCTCCAGGCCGAACACGAATTTTTAATGCTTTACGACGAGTTTAGGAACATCATCGTTTACGAGTTGAAAGACCTGGTCGGGGAAAAGAAGACCTTCACGATGCTGGGCCGTACCGTGGAATTGGCCCGGGAAAAATTCCCGGAGATTTTCCGGAACGCCAACTGGGATTCGTCCGGAAATCTGCTGGAAGACGGTTCGGTGGACAGCCAGAGACTCATTGAAAACAAGAATGCCTTGGACCCCCAAAAGGCGGGTGGGGTCATGGACACGGCCTTGTCGTCCTTGTTGAAGCTCCGTCTCCAGGCGGTAGAGAAGGGCCTTGGCACGGGGCTGAAGAACAAAGTCCGCGCCCATCTTTACCAATGGATCAGCGAAAAGACCCAAAAAGCGGTCCGCGACGGCAAGAACGCGGAAAATCTGAAACGCCTGAGCGGTTATGTGGCTTCGACATAGGCACGTTGACAAGCCAAAAGGCGAAAGATAAAATCCAATCGAAATGACCTAAAGGGTCGTGAGAGTTTCCTCGAACCTCATCTGCCGACAAGCGCAGGATGGGGTTTTTTGCTTTTTAAACCTGATTTTTAAGGGAAAAGAATGTCCATAAAGTTACGGCCGATACAATTTGTCCGTTCTTACACCCGTTATGCGGAAGGCTCGGTCCTGGTATCAATGGGGCAAACCCGTGTCCTTTGCAACGCCTCCATTTCTGAGGAGGTGCCGCCCTTTTTGCGGGGAAAGGGCAAGGGCTGGGTAACGGCGGAATATTCCATGCTTCCGCGGAGTACGGCTGAAAGGACGCCCCGTGATTCAGTAAAGGGGAAAATCAACGGCCGGACCCATGAGATCCAACGGTTGATCGGGCGTTCCCTCCGCTCGATAGTGGATCTGGAAGCTTTGGGCGAACGACAGATTGTCCTGGATTGCGATGTTTTACAGGCCGATGGGGGAACCCGGACGGCTTCCATCAACGGGGCCTACGTGGCACTGGTGGACGCTTTGCGGGGACTTGTGGCGAAAAAAGTACTGGGACGGGTGCCGGTTACGGAAGCGGTGGGTGCGGTCAGTGTGGGACTTTTCAAAGGAAAGCCGGTCCTGGATCTGTGTTACGAAGAGGATTCCCAGGCCGACGTTGATTTCAACGTGGTCATGACGGCCTCGGGAAAATTCGTCGAAATCCAGGGAACCGCTGAAAGGGAACCCTTCACCCGCCTGCAACTCGAGGAACTTTTGAAACTTGCCGATAAAGGTATCCGCCAGGTGCTCCAGGCGCAATCCAAGGCGCTACAGAAATGAAAAAACTGGTGATCGCCACCCAAAACCAGAACAAGTTCAAGGAAATGAAGGAGGCCCTGGCCGGCATTCCTTGGGGGCTCCAACCGGCCTTCGATTTCCCCGGTGCTCCGGAGGTTCTGGAAGACGGGAAAACACTGGAAGAGAACTCTTTGAAGAAGGCCCGGGAGGTTGCCTTATTTACCGGCCTTCCTTCATTGGCGGATGACACGGGCTTATTTGTTGATTTTATTGGCGGCCAACCGGGTATTTACGCGGCGCGATTCGCTGGTGAAAATTGTACTTATGAGGATAATGTCCGGAAATTGCTCGGGCTTCTTGAAAAAGCGCCTGATGAAAGCCGGGGAGCGGTTTTCAAAACCGTCATCACCTTTTTCCGCCCGGATGGTTCCTTTGACCAAGTCGCCGGTGAGATTGGCGGGACGATCACCCGCAGTGCCCGGGGTGAGGGTGGGTTTGGATATGATCCTATTTTTCTCCCGGCAGGTCATTCAAAGGTTTTTGCTGAAATGACATTGGACGAAAAAAACCGGATTAGCCATAGGGGACAAGCCGTTCAAAAGGCCAAGGAACTCCTGAAGGACTAGGACAGCAGCAGTATGGGGTCACCGGGTTGACAGCTGGACTTTTCGGACCGGGGTTTAGCGCAGTGTTAGTTCATCGGGTTTAGACCTGGGGGTCGTATAAGCCTGATTTTTAGGCCGGGGCGTAGCGCAGCGGTAGCGCACTTGGTTTGGGACCAAGGGGTCGTGAGTTCAAATCTCACCGCCCCGACCAGAAAATCAGACGAATGAGTGGGAAATCTAACCGATTTGTTTTTAATTTGTAGCTTGTTCATTTTCTTCCGGTTTTTCCGCGCCTGTAGCTCAGTTGGATAGAGCAACTGCCTTCTAAGCAGTGGGTCCCCGGTTCGACTCCGGGCAGGCGCACCATTTTTTAAAATCAGTCCCCAGCGAATTTTCAAAGGCCTTTGTTTGCAAGGGTTTTACCACCCGACCAAGCAGGGGCCTTTTTTATTTGTGACGGTAGGTGACGGTTGACGACCGTTAATGACAACAAAAGACGGGTCTGAATGACACGTATAAGACACAAATGACCCACTGTCTTTCAGGGAATGGGTCACAAAAGGCAGTTGTGCCTAAAGGGGGTGGGTATGAGTTATAATGGGTCCAGATTTGGACAACTTTGGAGAGTTCAGTGGGCACAGATGAAATTTTAAAATCAAAACGAACCGAAATTTTAAGCTTGGCTGCCAAGCGCGGGATCAAGAACCTGCGGGTTTTTGGGTCGGTGGCCCGTGGCCAAGCTGGACCTCAAAGCGACGTGGACTTCCTGGTTGAAGTGGAACCGGGTCGGGACTATCTCGACTTAGGGGCCTTCTTGATGGATGTTCAAGACCTATTGGGCCGAAAAGTTGATTTGGTAACCGAAAAGGCCCTTCATTCCGCCATCAAAGGCCAAGTCCTCAAAGAAGCCGTCCCTCTGTGAAGGACGACCGGCTTTACATAAGCCACATTCTCGAATGCGCCGGTAAGGTCCAGGAATACGCCAAAGTAGGCCGGGAAAAGTTCCTGAAAGATACCCTCAGCCAGGACGCCGTTCTCCGCAACCTTCAGATCATGACCGAATCTTGCCAGAGGCTTTCCCAAGAACTCAAAAACCGGCACCCTGAAATTGATTGGCGAGGTTTAGCAGGATTTAGGAATATCCTAGTCCATGAATATTTGGGAGTGGATTTGGAGATTGTTTGGGCATTGGTGGAACAGAAACTTCCGGGGTTGATGAAAATGGTTAAATTAGAACAACAGAAATAGGGTTTATAAGCGGTCCACGATGGGGACCGTCGTGGAGAATAAGTGGGACGGTCAAGGCTAAATGTAAAGGTTAAATATGAAAACCGATTCTTTTCTGGCGTCCATCCTGCCGGTCCTTTTCTTCCTTTTCATCCCTTTTGCCTACTCCCAAACCAATACCCCGGCTCCCGCCATGCCCGCGAATCCCAGGGCCTCTGATGTCGAAAAAGAGCTTGGGTTCATGTCGATGGACGGCACGCCGGAAAAGGAACCAGTGCTGACTTCGGAGCAAAAAAGCCTGTTGGAAGCCGGATTGGGATGGGTGGTCCAGCATTTGAAATGCATCCAGGAGGAGGAGTCCCCGAACAAGTGGTCAAAAATCCCCGATGGCAAATGTTTTGAGGTGTGGGGCGTTTGTATCGGGGGCTTTGGCTCCCCCGGGTTGGTGCTGGATGTGAGCGGTTCCAGCCAGTTGGCGGGGCACGGAACCATGCTTGCGGATGAACATTATGTCTTTTGCACTTTTGATAAAGGGACCTTTACGGCCGGGATTTTTTGGACAAGCACCGGGGGGACGGGCCTGCAATTGCTTAAATTCCCACAAGGGCCGGATTTAATATGGACCGGGGACAGGGTAAATGAAATGTTCGATGGGGACCCGGCCCAAGCACACCTTTTCCACAGGGGAGCGGACGGAAGGGTGAAGGAAGTCCTGACTTACCACTATGCTGAGCGGGAAGTGGGGGTGGAACATCCAGATGATTTCGAGACCCGCCTTATCCCTGGAAAAGGCGGGGCTGTCCGGTTGCTTCAAATGAGGGCACAGTGGCAAACCGATAATGATGGGAATGGCCAGCCGGTGACCCAGGTCACCGAGACAAATTACACCTGGAATCCGTCCGCTGAAACTTATATCGCCAAAGGCACTGCGAAAAACGTTTCCGAGAAGACATGGAATGACAAAAAAGAACCGGGAGAGATCGATCAGTAATTAAGTGGTCTGTCCACGATGGGATCCATCGTGGACAATCAGCACTACTGATTATCAAACCTAAGTGGTGAGAAGAGACTTCCTTCGGCCTTGAAAAAAGTGATGATTGGAAGCGATGGTAAATGACGGTTGGTGATGATTGATGACTGTTGGTGATAAACCTAAAAATTATTTGTTGAAGCTGGCCTCGTAGAATTTCAAGATGGGCATATGATTACTCATCTTGAATTTCTAATTTTGCATTTGAAGGCCGGAAATTACCTCGAAGATCCCGCGTGGTCGGATTCTGCTCTCGCGAAACACCTTCTCTCAAATCCATCCCAAGCTCCCCACGGAATCTCCCTAACTAACTGGTCTTCTCAACTCGATTTTTCGAACCGGAATGGAGCTCGCCAGGGCTTTA